>VMSU01000012.1 GCA_013792005.1 Desulfobulbaceae bacterium | reverse complement strand
GTAACTGTTCAGCAGTGCCGCAGATGCTAGGCATCGGCCTGCGATGTGTGCTTTTCGCACATGAGCAGGCCGATAACAACGCAGATGTGGCACTGCTGGACAGTTACATTTTCTTAATAATTTCACTCGAACACGGTGGTCTTTCGCGTTACACTGACCGCTCAACACCACACCCCATCCTGCCCATGCAAATGGCACAACTTTTGCAAATAACAACCGGCACACTCCGTCGCCCACAGATGCTCACTCTCCACCAGACGGATTCGTAGACAGGAAGGCCACCCCCCACTGATAACCTCATCACCCCGGAGAAACCTCATGGCCACTGACGATGCCAAAGATACAGGCACAGAAGAAAAACCAAAGAAAAAAGGACTGTTATTTATTATCATCGGCGTCCTTCTCGTAGTCATTGGCGGTGGCGGTTTTTTTGCCTACACCAAATTCCTTGCCCCCAAACCCGCTGTCACCGAAGATGTCAGCATGGAGGAAGCAAAAAAGAAACTCGCCGAGCAAGAAGGAGAGATGTTCGAATTGGAACCCTTTGTGGTCAACCTCTCCGACCCCAAGGCCAAACGTTTTTTAAAACTCAAGGTTACCCTGGAGCTTGAATCACTCGAAGCTAAAACCAAGGCCGAAAAATTGGTGCCAAAGATGCGAGATATGGTCATCATGATGCTGACCAGCCTCTCCTTTGAGGAGGTAATGACTCCGGAGGGCAAAATCAGAATTCGAGACGAACTTCTTGAACGGTTCAACCTGATCCTGCGACCAGAACGAGTCAGAAACATCTTTTTCACTGATTTCGTAATCCAGTAAACACCCACCTCGATCAGGACTTTCCATGGAACAAATACTAAGTCAAGACGAGGTCGATGCCCTATTAAAGGGGATCTCAGGCGGAGATATCGATGAACCAGATGACTCGGTTATCGAAGAGAGCCTCGCCCTCTCTAGCTACGACTTCACCCGACAGCAAGGCATCACTCCGATCAGGATGCCCGCCTTGGACGTCATCAACGACGCCTTCCTCAGGACCATGCGAACATCGCTGGCCAACAGTCTGCGTCGGGTTATCGACATTGTCGCCGTGCCGACGGAACTGGAACGGTTCGGGGCCTTTGTTCGCACCCTGCCAGTGCCCAGCAGTCTGCAGATCTTTAAAATGGACCCCTTCCGCGGCAACGCCCTGTTTGTCCTGGAACCAAAGCTCGTCTTTGCCTTGGTAGAGACCTTCCTCGGTGGCTCAGGGACTCGCAATGTCCGAATCGAAGGTCGTGATTTCACCTCCATCGAACAACGCCTGATCCAACGGGTTATCAATATTCTACTCTCCGACATGGAAAAGGCCTGGTATTTCCTGCACCCGATCCAAGTGCAATTCATCCGAAGTGAGATCAACCCTCAGTTCGCCAAAATCTGCGAACCGGATGACGTCGTGCTGATCAACCGCTACGAGGTGGACATGGACCGGGCAGTAGGCAGTATCACCTGCTGCATTCCTCTATCCAACCTGGAATCGGTCAAGAGCAAGCTCACCACCGCCTTCCAGCGAGAACAGAGCGAAGAGGATCTCCTGCTGACCAGGAACCTGGAGGAAAACATCAAAAACATGCCAGTCGAGATCAAGGTTGAATTGGGGAAGGCCTCCATCCCAGCAGGCGATATCATCGAACTACAAAAAGGTGATATCATCCAGCTCGACCGCCGAAAAGACGACCTGTTACCCTGCTACCTGGCAGGAGTCCGCAAATTCATGGGTACCCCCGGCATCCGCCGCGGCAATAAGGCCTTCCTGATAAAACGGAAAGTCTTTGATCGAGAACGAGAATAAAACAAGACCTATCAGGTCGTTATAAGGAGTGCAACAATGGCAGACGATCCAACAAAAAATGATTCCGGTGACGACTGGGCAGCAGCCATGAGTGGTCAGAACGGGTCCACTCCCAGCTTTTCGGAATTAGGGGCTGGGGCCATCGACGATGAAGGGAACAGGAATCTCGACTTTCTGCTCGATATCCCCTTAGAGGTTACGGCAGAACTGGGTCGAACCAAAATGATCATCAATGACATGCTCCAGCTCACCCAAGGTTCTGTAATCGAACTTTCGAAGAACGCAGGAGAGACGGTTGATATCTACGTCAACAACAAGCTGCTCGGCAAGGGAGAGGTTATCGTGGTCAACGACCGTTTCGGCGTTAGAATCACTGAAATCATCAGCCAGGCCGAACGAGTAAGGAACATGGCATAACCGTGGCAAAAAAAGCAGACACAAGAGTTTTAGCGGCTCCTGCGACGTTCCTTTTTACGACCTGGCACCTCGTCAGCGCGACTGGAACCTGCCTGGCTGCTGAATCATCCGGCGGAGCCCCCCTCTTGTCCGCAGAGACCTCCTCGCTGCTCTCTGCCATAATTAAAGTTTCGGGCTCACTCCTGGTCGTCGTCGGCATCATGCTGGTTCTTCTCTATGCCATCAAGCGGACCGGCCTTGGCACAGGACTTGGCCGGGGCAGTTCGGCGATTACCATCCTTGAAACCCGAATGGTGGCGCCCAAAAAGTATATCGCCATCGTCGATGTAGCCGGCCATTGCCTCGCCCTCGGCATCACCGATCACAATATCAACCTCCTCTCCGACTTAGGCCCGGAGACCAAGGCTGCGCTCACCAGCAGGCCAGTCACTGCCAACCCAGGATTTGCCGGACTTTTAAAAAAAACAATCCGGGCGCAGCAGACCACCACAATACAGGGTGATAGCGACACCGAGCCCACGCCCCATACCAAGCAGGAATCGCCATGAGCATCAGGACAAAGTCCTCCTCTCTCCAGCAGTGGCCAACAACTGACCCGAAGGTTATCCAGCTGAGTTGGATCTGCCCCCCAAGGTCTCCGCGGTTACAAGGTATCGCAGCGCTCATCACACTTCTTGCCGTCACCAGTAATCCCGACATTGCCTCAGCGCTCCAACTCCCCACCATGCAAATTGGACTCGGCGAGACCACCAACCCCAAGCAGGTCTCGGTGCTGGTCGAAATCCTGTTGGTCTTCACCATCTTATCAATGGCTCCAGCCATCCTAATGATGATGACCCCCTTCACCCGGCTGATCATCGCCCTCTCGTTTTTAAAGAAAGCTCTGGGGACTCAGACAACCCCACCCAACCAGACTCTGGTCGGACTCGCCTTGTTCCTGACCTTATTCATCATGGCCCCGGTTTTCAAACAGATGAACGAAACCGCCATCAAGCCCTACCTAGATGAGAAGATCTCCTTGGAGATTGCTATGGAACAAGGCATAAAACCTCTTCGAGCCTTCATGTTCAAGCAGACCAGAGAGAAGGATCTCGCCCTGTTTCTGTCCCTGGCCAAGCTTGAAAAACCTCAAAACAAAGACGAAGTGCCAACCACCATCCTGGTGCCAGCCTTCATGATCAGTGAGCTGAAAACCTCGTTTGAGATCGGATTCGTCCTCTTTCTGCCCTTTCTGGTCATCGACATGGTGGTGTCCAGCGTCCTTTTAGCCATGGGCATGATGATGCTGCCGCCGGTAATGATCTCCATGCCATTCAAACTCCTTCTCTTTGTGATGGTGGACGGCTGGAACCTGATCGTCGGCTCCCTGATTCACAGTTACGGAGTCTGAAATGACTGCGCTTGAAGCCATCAATCTCGGACAAGATGCCGTCTACATCTCTTTGTTACTGTCCGCGCCGCCGCTCCTGGTAGGCCTGATTGTAGGTCTTGCTATCGCCATCTTTCAAGCCACTACCCAAATCCAGGAGATGACCATCACCTTTGTCCCCAAGATTGTAGCAGTCATGTTCTCCCTGCTGTTCTTCGCCTCATGGATGATGATCAAGCTCACCGATTATACCCAGGATCTGCTGCTAAGGCTGCCTGACATGATTCGATAACAGAAAAAATCGAATTAATCTGGAACAATAGAGTATAAACTACAAACAACAGAGATCAATGAAACGCAGAGGCAATACTCTCTATGCAGAAGGCTGCCTTAAGCCTTCTGCATACGCTCCAAAGTACTAAACTACCTAACCTTAATAACATTGAACTTCCATTCATGCCAGAAACCGCCCTTCTCCACTGGACCCTGGACCACATCCTGACCCTGCTGGTGATCATGACCCGGGTCGGACCCCTGGTCTTCCTGATGCCGATCATCGGTTCAGGCAGCGTTCCGCCTCAGGTCAAGGCCCTGTTCACCCTGGCCCTATCCTTGATCCTGCTGCCGGTAGTTTCGGTTTCTTCCAGCCTCCTGCCCACCACCACGCTAGGCTTTGCCGTTTTTGTTCTCATTGAGGTCACCTTCGGCGGCATCCTCGGCTTCTTCGCCCGCCTGATCTTCGACGCCACTGATTTGGCCGGACAGATGGTCAGCATCTCCATGGGCATGGGCATGGCAGGAACCATGGACCCGGAAAACGGCGCCCAGGTCTCGTTGGTCGGCACCCTGTGGAATATTGTGGCAATCCTGATCTTCCTCGCCATCAATGGTCACCACCTCTTTTTCCGAACTCTGGTGGAGAGTTTCACATATGTCTCTCCCGGCACCATCCATCTCGATCAAGCTACCCTAAAAGGCATCACTCAAGGAATTACCCACATGTTCGTGCTTGGCATCCAGATCATGGCCCCGGCCGCCGTTGCCCTCTTTCTGTCTCATGTGGCCATGGGAATCATCGCCAAGACCGTACCCCAAGTCCCAATCATGCTCGTTGCCATGCCCATGAATATCGGCATTGGCTTCCTCTTCGTCGGGCTGTCAATGATCTACCTGCTCCCCTTGATGATCAAAAATTTCGGGGCCATGGGACAAAACCTGACTAAACTCGCCGTCGGCATGGGAGGATAGGATATGGCAGACGAGTCCAGCGGCCAGGAAAAAACCGAATCCCCCACCTCGCGCCGCCTGCAAGAGGCAAGAAATAAAGGCGATATCGCCAAAAGCATTGAAGTGCCTTCGGCAGCAGTGCTGCTGGTCAGCCTGATGACCATTTACGTCAGCCGTCACTTCATCATGCAAAACCTTTCGCAGATGACACGCCACTATCTCGCAGCCTCCGACACCATCCGCCTATCTTCAGCCACATTTACGGCCTTGGTCAAAGAAACCATGCTTCATATGGCCTTGGTTTCCGCGCCAGTGCTGGGGGCCGTATTCCTGACTGCATTGATTGCCAACTATGCCCAGGTCGGCGTCATTTTCACCGCAGAAAAGATCACCCCGGACCTGCAGAAAATCGACCCCATCTCCGGCTTTGCCCGCAAGTTCTCGATGCAAGCCCTGGCCGATCTGATTAAATCATTGCTGAAAATCGGACTGATCGGCTATGTTGCCTTTGCCGAGACCTATGAGGCGCTACCCGAATTCATGCCGCTGATGGACAAGGAACCTTACCAGATCATGGCCTTTGCCAGTGAAACCGCCTTCTGGATTTTCTTAAAATGCGCCTTGGTCATCGCGCTCCTCGCCATCCTCGACTACACCTTCCAACGCTGGCAATTCATGAAGAAGATGAAAATGACCAAACAGGAGGTTAAAGAGGAGGCCAAGAGCACCGAAGGTGACCCCCAGGTCAAGGGCCGCATCCGCGCCATTCAGATGCAGATGGCCCGCCAGAGAATGATGACCGAAGTCCCCAAGGCTGATGTGGTCATCACCAACCCCACCCGGCTGGCCATTGCCCTACGCTACGAGCCACAAACCATGGCGGCACCGCTCGTGGTAGCCAAAGGGGCAGGAGCAATTGCCGCAAGAATTCGAGAGATCGCCGGTGAAAACGGAGTGCCACTGATTGAAAACAAGCCCTTAGCCCAAGCCCTGTTCAAAATGGCAGAGATTAACAAACCGATCCCGGAAGACCTCTTCCAGGCAGTAGCCGAAGTACTGGCATATGTATTCGGCACCAGAAAGAAAAAAGCGGCATAAAGCAGTCCCATAAAACTCATGGCAGAACCAACCGAAACAAAAAGCGGAATCCAGGCCATTAATCTGGATGCCTCCAGCATGGTAGTCGCCTTTGGCGTAGTTGCCATCCTGATGGTAATGATCGTGCCGCTGCCTACTTTTTTGCTCGATCTGCTGCTGTCGATCAGCATCACCATGGGCCTGGTCATCCTATTGATGGCGATGTACAATACCAATCCCCTGGACTTTTCATCATTCCCATCCATCCTGCTGATCTCCACCCTCTACCGACTCTCCCTTAACTTAGCCTCGACCCGCCTCATCCTGCTCCACGGCCATGAGGGAGAAGGCGCGGTGGGAGAGGTCATCAACTCCTTCGGCAATTTCGTAGTCAGCGGCAACTACACGGTGGGACTGATCATCTTTCTGATCATGGTCCTGATCAACTTCATCGTTATCACCAAAGGGTCGGGCCGAATCGCTGAAGTGGCCGCCCGCTTCACCCTCGACGCCATGCCCGGCAAACAGATGGCCATTGACGCCGACTTAAACGCCGGCCTGATCGACGAAGAGGTGGCAAAAAAACGCCGGGCGATGATCTCCCAAGAGGCGGAATTCTACGGAGCCATGGACGGTTCGGCTAAATTCGTTCGCGGAGAGGCCATCGCCAGCATTATTATCATGGTCATCAATATCCTGGGCGGTCTGTTTGTCGGCGCCGTGCTCCAAGGGATGAATATCTTCCAAGCGTTGGAAACGTATACCATGCTCACCATCGGCGATGGCTTGGTTTCCCAAATCCCATCACTGATCATCTCCACCGCCGCTGGCATCATCGTCAGCAGGGCCGCCTCGGACATGAGCATGGGAGCCGAATTCGCCAAGCAGTTCGGCCTGCAACCCCAGGCTCTGGCTGTCTCAGCCGTCATCATCGGCATTTTTGGTTTGGTGCCAGGACTACCCCACGCCTCATTTCTGATTCTGGCAGCCCTGATGGGGGCAATTGCCTACTTCACCTTCCAACAGAAAGCCCTGGTCGAGGCCACCACAAAAGAAGAAGAGAAGAAAGCGGCAGTGGCCCCGCTCCCCGGCTCGCCAGAAACGGTCGAAGCCCTGCTGGCCTTGGACACGCTGCAACTTGAAGTGGGCTACGGGCTCATCCCCTTAGTCGATGAATCCCAAAAAGGAGACCTTCTCGAACGAATCCGAGGCATCCGCCGGCAATTCGCCATGGATATGGGCATGGTGATCCCCTCACTCCACGTCCGCGACAATCTGCAGATCAACCCGGACGAGTATATCCTGCTGCTGAAAGGGGTCGAGATCGCCCGTGGAGAAGTGATGATGGGCTACCAACTGGCCATGGACTCAGGTTCTGCCAAACGCCAGATTGACGGCATCCCCACCAAGGAGCCCGCCTTTGGCCTACCGGCCTTGTGGATTACCGACAACATGAAGGACGAAGCTCAACTGGCAGGCTACACCGTGGTCGATCCCTCTACCGTTATCGCCACCCATCTGACCGAAATCCTGCGCTCGCACGCCGACGAACTCCTTGGCCGCCAGGACACCCAGAAGCTGCTGGACAACCTGGCCAAGACCCACCCTAAAATCGTTGAAGAACTAATACCTGGCGCCCTGCCCTTAGGCTCACTGCAAAAGGTCCTGCAAAACCTGCTCCGAGAACGGGTCTCTATCCGCGATCTGCTGACCATCACCGAGACATTGGCCGATTATGCGCCCATGACCAAAGACACCTCAATCCTGACTGAGTACGTGCGCCAGAAACTGGCCAGATCCATCGTCAGCGCACTCACTGACGACGATGGCAAGCTGTCGGTTCTGACCCTTGCCCATAAAGTTGAAGATTTCATCCGCGAATCGATCCAGAAAACCGACCAGGGGGTTTACCTGAACCTGGAACCAAACCTGGCCCAGCGGATAATCGAAGGGGCACAATCCCTAGTGGAAAAGGTTACCAATGACGGCTATCAACCCATTATCCTCTGCACACCCGTAATTCGTCGCCACCTGCGCCACCTGCTTGAACGTTTCATGCCCCAGGTCATTATTCTCTCCAACAACGAACTTTCCGGCCAAATCCAGATTCGTTCGCTCGGCACCATTGAGGTCAATCCAAAGCAATGACCCCTGAGACCAACACATATGACTCTATGCAATTCACAGCCGAAGGGCAGGCCTTTGACACAAATCAGCTCACAGCTGACTCCTTGGATTTATCTGTGAATAATCATGAGCGACAAGCACCGATGATTCCAACCCGTTTCCTCATAACCTACCGAGTGACTTGCCCAAAGCCATGCGCATAAAACGATTCGAAGCCAGAGATACCCAATCCGCCATGGACATGGTCAAGCGTGAACTAGGAGAAGACGCCATCATCCTGGCCACCCGTTCCCTTGCCCCGGAAACAAAAGGCGGCAGATCCCGGATTGAAGTCGTAGCCGCCATGGATTACGATCTCGACGAAATCGAAGCAATGGCGGAAGAGAAGCCTTCTTCCGCTTCCACTCAAGCCTATGGATACAAAACAGTCCGTCGCTCGTCCCCGGCAGAGATCCCCATCAAACCTACGACCAAAACCCCGGTTGCAGCAGTAAAAGAAACAAATCATCCCCACCTGGAATCACATGACCTGCGACTGCGATTCGCTGATCTGCTGAAACAGGGTGGGGCTCAGGACAAACAACCTGCTGTCCGTTACCGACAAACCCCTTCCCAGATAAAGGCATCAAAAACTCCACTGCCCCAACTTGATCCAGTTAAAGTCAGGGAATGGCGAGATGAACTCATCGATAAGATTCAGATAAGCGACCCTGAGGGGAGACTTCGGATAAGCGACCCTGAGGGGAGACTTCCGGCAAGCGACCAAGAAGTGGCTCCAGATCACGCGCCAAGGATAATCGCCCTGGTTGGCGCTACCGGAGTGGGAAAAACCACCACCGCCGCCAAACTGGCTGCCTGGCACAGTCTCAGGCAGGGCCTGCGGGTAACACTCCTGTCCATGGATTGCTACCGGATTGGCGCCACTGACCAACTACGTACTTACGCCAAAATCATGCGCCTGCCCTGCGAGATTGTTCTTCGCCAGCAGGACTTGACCAAGGCCCTGGAACGTCACCACGATAAAGACATAATCATTATCGATACAGCAGGTAAAAGTCCCTATGACCAGACCCACATCCAAGAACTCCAGGCCTGGTTTTCCCCATGCCCCAGCATCATGCCCTACCTGGTCTTAAGTGCAACCGCAAAGAAAGAGGACCTCCAAGCCATCGTTGACGCCTACAGCCCATTATCCACAGCAGGTCTCATTTTGACCAAACTGGACGAAACCAGGGCCTACGCCGCCATCTGTCAACAAGTAGTGGCCTCAAAGCTACCGATCTCGTTCCTGTCAACAGGTCAGCGAGTCCCGGAAGACTTTCTCGCCGCTTCCAAGAATCTCCTGGACACCCTATTCAAGGACGGATGGGCCGCCGCCGAACCGTTTCTGACTGCCAGATCCAGGCACTACCTGGCTAACTAAGCTGCATCACCACCAGCTACCAACAAGGAAGACCCCTATGACCCAAGCCGACACCTTAGAGAAGTTGATGCGCCGCACCATGCCCCACCCAACTGCTGTCATCGGTGGCCCTCAGCCACGGGTAATCTGTATCACCAGCGGCAAAGGCGGCGTCGGCAAGAGCAACCTGACCACCAATCTGGCCTACTCTCTGGCTAAAAGAGGAAAAAAGGTCCTTGTCCTTGATGCTGACCTGAATCTGGCCAATGTCGACATCCTCTTGGGCCTTACCCCCAAATACAATCTGCATCATATGTTCTCCGGGGAAAAAACGTTAAAGGAAGTGATGATTACTGGCCCTGCTGGTATTTTGATTCTACCGGGCAGTTCAGGAATCATGGAACTGGCAAATCTCACAGAGGCTCAAAAACTCTATTTTCTCTCCGAGATGGAGGAGTTAAATCAAAAGCTCGACATCATGCTGATCGACACAGCAGCCGGCATCAACGCCAATGTAGTCTATTTCAATCTAGCGGCCCAAGAGCGGATCGTCCTCCTCACCCCGGAACCGACCTCGCTCACCGATGCATACGCATTGATCAAAGTCCTCTCTACCCGCCACGATGTCAAACGCTTTTCTATCGTCGTCAACCAGGCCGCCTCAGAAAGAGAGGCTCTGGCTGTCTTCCGCCAGCTAAGCCTGGTCTGCGACCAATTTCTTGGGACACTTTCTCTGGACTTCCTGGGCCATATTCCCTATGATAAGAAGTTGATAACTGCGGTCAGAAACCAACGGCTGGTCTCTGAACTCTTTCCCGATACCCCAGCCAGCCGAATGTTTGCCAAAATCGCCCAGCAGCTGTCCGAAACCCAGCCTGTAGCTACAACCGATGGCAACATCAAATTTTTCTGGCCTCAGTTCTCATAAAAGCGGTTAGCGGTTAACAGTGAGCAGTGAGCAGTGAGCAGTGAGCGGTGAGTGATGCCTATCAGAGGCTAAGCACACACTGACAGGCATCATGCGATGGTTAATGACTGACCATAAATCTTTCAACTGTAAACCGATAACCGATAACTGTTAACTGTTAACCTATCTTACCAACAACAATTCGGCAACTTTGACTACCCCATGCCCAAGCCGCACCCACAAAAATTTAAGGATTATACCCGAGCCTATTTTAATGGCTCAGGCCAACTCACCGCTGAAAAACGTGACGAGTTGATTCTCACATATACCCCGCTCATCAAGTATATCGCCACCCGCCTCGCCTCAAGGTTGCCTACCAACATCTCCCTTGACGACCTGATCAGCTCGGGCATAATCGGCCTCATCGACTCCATCGACAAATTTGACATCACCAAAAACGTCCAATTCAAGACCTACGCCGAATTCCGGATCAAAGGGGCCATGCTCGACGAACTCAGGTCCTTGGACTGGGTTCCCCGCTCGGTGCGAGGAAAAATCCACCAACTGGAACACGCCACCTCCACCATGGAACAAAAGCTAGGGAGGTCAGCCACGGACGAGGAGATGGCTCAGACCATGAACATCTCCCTTGATGAATTCCACAAGCTCCTTGACGAGACAAAATCAATATCCTTCATGGACATTGACCTTTTAACGCAGAACTCAACAGATCTACGGGGTTCAAACTTCTCGGATTTCATGGAACAAGACAGTCTCGACCCCTTCTTGGCTCTCAGCTTTTCACAAATCCGTGACCTTGTGGCCCAAGCTGTCAGCGAGTTAAGCCACAAAGAACAGCTCGTCATCTCTCTTTACTATTTCGAAGAACTAACCATGAAAGAAATCGGCCTGGTCCTGGACTACACCGAATCCCGCATCTCTCAGATGCACAGCAAGGCAGTCCTCCGCCTGCGGAGCAAACTCAAAAAAAACTTTTCCTAACCCAAACAGCGCCGTGACTCTCACACTTCACAGTTAATTCTCCCATTACCCAGGTTCAGTCTTATCGCTGCAATGCAGCAGATCAGACTTTTCGGAGTCTCACAGGCCACTTATCTATTTAGTAGCCATCCCGATTCAACCTGATCAACCATGAGCAAGATCATTCACCGCCAACTGTTAACCGCAAATCGAGAACCTAAGCAGTTACAAAATTTCGTTGATTTTGCCACCGGTTTCTTTATATGATGTGTTGAGTTTAGATGATAAGTGTCAACGCTAACACTTCATCCGAACAATCAATGTCGAGAATCCCAGGACCTGAGGAAAGAGAATGCCTGATAGCAACATTAAAGTACTAGTCGTTGATGACTTTGCCACTATGCGGAGGATTGTAAAAAATATCCTTACCCAACTTGGCTACAAAAATATCATCGAAGCTGACGACGGCACCACAGCCATGAATATCCTCAAACAAGAAAAGATCGATATGATCATTTCTGACTGGAACATGCCCAAAATGACCGGACTTGAACTCTTAAAAAATGTTCGGGCCAACCCCGAATGGACAAAGATCCCCTTCATCATGGTCACCGCCGAAGCCCAACAGGACAACATCATCCTGGCCGTAAAGGCCAAGGTCAGCCAGTATATCGTCAAGCCGTTCACCGCCGACACCTTAGGTGAAAAAATCAATAAAGTCTTAAGCTGACTATCACAATGGCAGACGAACCGAGGAAAGAATCCCAAGACCCCGATGCCTACAACATATTCAACAGCGACATCGGTGACGATTGGGGGGAGGCCTTTGAAGCCGAAGATTTCATGGCCCCCTCCCAAGAGGATGCCAGCGCTGAATTTTTTCTACCCGAAGAAACTGTTGTCGGGGTGCAACCAAGCAAAACCCAACCATTAACAGAGCCTGCACCAGCCACTGCCCGGGTCAAAACGGACCGGCTTTCCGCTCTCCTCCTGGGCCACTCTCTCTTCGCTCGATTCCGAACACTCCCGCTATCACTTCGCATCGCCTCAGTCGCCACCCCAATCCTGGTCGTCATGGCTCTGACTCTCTTCCTCCCCAAGACGACCACCACCCTTCAACAAACCGAAAACCAACCCACAACTTCAGCGCCAGTCCAACACGCCCACAAACCAACCCCGCCACCCGCGGAAGACCCAACAAAACACCAAAGCGAAAGCGCAAAACCCCTGCAAGAGAAGTCTCTTGTTGCCTCCGAAACAACGGAAAAACGAGAAATCCTTAAAAAATGGCCTTTCCCAGCGGTCATCATCCAGGCCAAGACCAACCAGGACCAAGAGATCACCATCCTCTCCACCGACCTGACCTTGGTCCTCAAAGTTCACCCCGAGGTCATGCCACCATCGGCAAAAAATCCCTTGATCCGTGAAATGATCTACCAGTTCTACTCCAACCAACCAGCAGACGATCTCCGCCGCTTCACCCTGGAACGGGGAGAGATGACCCGCAAACTGCACGCCTGGATTACAAAGCAATGGCCCGGCCTACCCCTCGAATCGGTCAACGTCGACCGCTACCAACTGCTGTAAACGTCTTTCTCTCCCCCAAAAAACTATCTTCCGGAAAAACGAACAAAATATTCGCCCCCCCGTACTTTCCTACCCCAACAATACGAACACACCCGCATAATTAACGAAATTATTCGTTTTAATATCAGAACATTGGAGTACCAAACCAAAAAATAACAACCAATGGCACATTTTATGCTTAAAAAATTGCTGCTGTTTTTTTGGGGAGAAATTAGACATTCCCCATAAGCCCGTCCACAACTAACACAACCGCGGCATAAGTCCGCCGAATGCACTAAAATGAAAAATTCACTCAACAAGGAGATATCCATGACCACCAACACCCGATCTAAAAAAATCTACAGAACCCTTGCAACCTTGGCTGTCGCCGCAGTTTTCACCAGTGTGCCGATGGCGGCCGAAGCTACGCCGACTTATTTGGATATTTCCTCATACAATATCACCGTGGCTAACCCGACCTCTGGAAATCATATATTTACTGGTAATGCTTGGCAATATATCACCGTTTTGGGTGGCGTTGGCACCCCTATTACTGAGACATTTCTTTTAACTTATAACGAAACAACCGATAGTGGAACTTTTTCAATCGGAACCCTATTGTCTGGTGACATCGAAGACCTCGACCTCAACGAAACATTCATCAATACTGCAGGCGCATGGGGAGCTGGGGATATGTTTCAATTCTCAGTCATCAATGCCACTGGCACTCTTAATAGCGGGCAACTATGGTCCGGTGACATCACCATTGATCTGGGTGCTGGAAACGGCGATGGCGTCTCTAACACAATCGTCAATGCCCCGGTTCCGGAACCGGCCACCATATCCCTAATGCTCCTCGGCGGAAGCGCTTTAGTTGGTCTTCGCCGCCGTCGCAAAACTCACATCTCCTGATACCTTCCTTTTTTTGACTTACCGATGATCGTGACGGCAATTTTTGTCGTCACGATCATTAATGAATCTACCTCCAATCACACGCTTAAATGCTTGACGAGATCACTGTATCTTTTGAGATAACAATCGATCATACATTCCCGTCCAGCTAGACAATGCAACCTTCTCAAGCCTGAGGAAGCCATGAACACCAGGATATTTTCACGAACTGCACGACACAATTTGGCAACTATTCTATTCACCCTAACTTCGTGGTTCCTGGCAACCAGCGCGTCTGCTGCTCTCCTCAGCCTTCCGCATGCCCCCACATCACCCAGCTTGACTTTTGGGCCAACTAGTTCCGTCATTTACACCTTCGGCAACTCGGTCTTCGTGGAATCAGCATCCCCGATCGCCATCCAAAAAGACTCGAGCGACTTGCCCCACTTTATCAACCCGACCGGTAGCTCATCCTCCGAAACCTTTATGATTTCCATTAATGTCGACAACACAGGGAAGCTTATCGGTGGCGACGGTGGTGACGACCTGCTGATCATCGGAGAAGTAGACCTGGATGGCAACGGCTCCATCGATGCGGCCGGCACACTGTTGACCGGTGAAATCATCCAGTTTGGTTTCCAAAACGTTACTTCTACAGATCGCTTTGACTTCCGTTTCCGCGTCACCGGAGGAAAACTTGCCGATCTTGGCATCTACAAACCAGGGATTGACGACCTTTATGTCTATACTACAAGTGAAACATCAACCTTCACCGGCAGTTTTGCTACAGATTTTTCCGGTCAAGCCAAAGGCTATGTCTGGGCGACGCCCACCACCGCCATCGGTGATCTCATCTGGCACGACGAAAACGGCAACGGCATTCAAGACGACGGCGAAGCCGGAATGCCTGACGTTCCAGTGAAACTCCAAGACTGTAATAGCAACACCATTACCACCACTACAACTAATAGCAATGGACACTATCTCTTCTCAGGACTTCTTCCCGGCAACTACCAGACGCTGATCATAGCTCCGGCTGAATATACGATTTCTCCGCTTGACCAAGGTGGTGACGATTACAAAGACAGCGACACCGACCCCACCACAAGCCTCTCCCCTTGCACACCTCTTGCCTCAGGTGAGCAAAATCTTACCGTCGATGCCGGACTCTACCTTCCCGCATCTATCGGCGACTTCGTCTGGAACGATCTCAACCATGACGGCGTGCAGGATATCGGCGAAAACGGTCTCGACAACTGGACCGTCAATATCACCGGACCAAACGGCTTCACCGGCACAACCCAGACCAGCAACGG
>VMSU01000011.1 GCA_013792005.1 Desulfobulbaceae bacterium | reverse complement strand
TTTTAAGCAGTTCTCGAACAATGATCTCATGAACATTATCATCAAGTTTAAAGTTGTCGCAACCAACGATGGCGGCAACACCGCGAATGCGGCCGTTGATGATATTGTCATTGAGCGGCCGATATGAGGCCCGGAAGGTACCTCCCAACATATTGTTGATGGTCTCATGGCTGAAACCAACCACCACATCGACCTTCTTATCCTGGGGGATAAAGAACTTACCACGTTTCTTAAAGTTCTTGATGGCGTGGGCAAGAATGCTCTTAGCAGAGTTGAGGGCATCAGCCTCCTCAAACTGAATATGCACGCCCCCAGGCATCTTGGCCCGGTAGTTGGTGGTAATGATATCGGTGTGAAAGTTATTCGCCACCTCAACCAGGGATTGCATGAGGCACTGAACATCACCAACCATCGCCTCGACGGCACCAGTGGCAAGTACAATCTCCTGTTGGATGAAACCGGCAGCCACCGGGATACCCCGACGCATGAGGATCTCGTTGCCGGTGCAGCAGACGCCCACCAGGTTGATCCCCTTAGCGCCATGGTTCGCCGCCATTTCAAGCATGTCCTTCTCCTGAGCCGCGATACAGAGAGACTCGGCGAGCAAGGGCTCATGACCATGAACACAGATATTTACCTGATCAGGTTTGAGTGAACCAAGATCAACAATAGCTCGGCGAGGAACCGGGGTGCCGAACATAATGTCGGTGAGTTCGGTAGAGAGCATCGACGAACCCCAGCCGTCGGCAAGAGCACAACGGGAGGCCTGGAGCATGATGTTCTCATAATCCTGATCAACACCCATGTGAGTACGGTGCATCATCTCGACAACTTCACGATCAATGCCTCGAGGTGCGATACCCAGTTTATTCCAAATAGCCTGACGCTTGGGCACGGCGCGCTTCAGCATGGAGATCGGAGTATTATCCTGCTTACCAAATTCAGAAAGGGCTTTTTCACCAAGCTCAATGGCGATATCCTTAACCTCACGTCCCTCAGTGACGATATCGAATACCTCAGCCAGCGATTTAAGCTTTTCGACATCTTTGATCTGATGAGGACCGTGTCCCTTGGCAGTATCCAGGAAACCCCGCACCATCTCCCGAGCATGATCGGTGTGGGCAGCCGAACCGGCAGCAACAACACGGGCAAAGTTTCTAGCAGCTACCGTATCAGCAGTGGCGCCGCAAATGCCGATCATCTCGTCAACACCGTCGATTATCTGACACGGCCCCATATTACAGTTCCGACAGCAGGTACCGCCGGAGCCGAACAAGCATGCGGACATGCCACGGTCAGCGACACGGTGATAGGCTGTCTTGACATTCTTGGCAACATCCTGCTCCATAACCTCCAGAGTCGAGGAGCAGGTGATACTGGTACAGCCGTCACAATCTAATTTTCGCATAGCCATTATTTTCCCTCAATATAGATCAATGGAGCATGTCGTCCGAGTTGTCCGCCAGTGGTAATCTCAAGACCTGGTCGGAGGTAAGGACTAAAGCAATCCAGCGGCGACTTTCGCAGCCTGGACAGTATTTTTCATCAGCATGGTAATAGTCATAGGTCCTACTCCACCAGGCACAGGTGTAATAAAAGAAGCCTTTTCCTTGACCGTCGCAAAATCGACATCACCAGCGAGAATCGCCTTGCCGGACTCGGTCATGCCGATCCGGTTGACACCAACGTCAATTATCACCACCCCATCCTTCACCATATCGGCAGTGATCAACTTAGGCACACCGACAGCGGCGATTATAATATCGGCCCGCTTGGTGTGTGCTGCCATATCCTTGGTCCGAGTATGGCACAGAGTGACTGTGGCGTCACCCGCAGGCCGTTTCTGGAGCATGAGGTTGGCGATAGGCTTGCCAACAATGTTACTGCGGCCAACCACCACCACTTCAGCGCCCTTGGTTTCAACGCCGGCCCGAACCAGAAGCTCAAGAATACCGTGCGGAGTACAGGGCAGAAAACACTGCTCTCCGAGCATCATCTTACCGACGTTAACCGGATGAAAACCGTCAACATCCTTTAGAGGATCAATAGTGAAGAGAACTTTGGCTTCGTTGATATGCTTCGGCAGTGGCAATTGAACGAGAATGCCATTAATTTTCGGATCGTTATTATATTTTTCAACACAGGCCAGCAAATCCGCTTCCGAGGTGTCTACAGGGAGAGTAATCTGTTCTGAGTAGATGCCAAGTTCCTTGGCAGTCTTATTCTTAGCGGTGACATAAGACTGTGAAGCAGGGTCCTCCCCCACCAGAATGGTCACAAGACCAGGAACAACCTTATGTTTTGCCGTAAGCTCGGCAACTTCCTGTGTCAACTCCTGGCGGATAACCTTTGCGGTTTCGGTGCCACTGAGAATTTTAGCGCTCATCAATTAACTCCTTCAATTTTATTCGAGATCCTAGATATAACATAACTACGCGGCACATCCCCACAAATGGAAGGCCGCGTAAACAATGACAACTGGTAATCACACAGCTAGGCAATCGGGGAAAAATAATACCGTATCACATCAGCGTTATCAATAGGTAGTTATACGAAATCAACAGAAAGAACACACTTAGCTTTTCTTGGATAAATCGGCCGCTAGTTTGACCATTATGGCATTAGCCTGCGACAACCGCGAAGCCAATGTTTTAAAGAGATGCCCGGAGACCTCCGGGTATTTGAGAATAATCTCACTCAACTTATCCCCAGGGAAACGTTTTACCATCGATCGTCCTTTCGAAACAATACTTGCCGACCGGACTTCTCCGGTAATAGCAGACATTTCGCCGAAGTATTCTCCAGGCTGAGAAATCTCCGCGATCTTTTTGCCTTCGCGGGCCACCACCACTGCACCTTGAATCAATTTAAAAAAGTCAATATCACGATTACCCTGGCGAATGATATAGTCGCCATCCTGATAATTCTCGACATCCGGATTGACGAGATACGCCGGCAGGCTTTCGGCGCTGATAACCGTTTTCCGCAAGACCTCCTCGATGCTGGTTGCCCCTTCAACAACTTTATTAATACCGGCATTACGCAACGGAGTCATCCCCTCCTGGATAGCAACTTTGCGGAGTTGATCCTCCGGCACCTGGGCATTAATCGCCTTAGATACCTCATCAGTCACTTCCATCAGCTCAAAAAGACCCACCCGTCCCTTATAGCCGCCACCATTACAAATCTGACATCCTTTCGGCCCATGGAGCGACAACCCCTGAATCTGGCCCTCCTTAAAACCCATCGCCAATAATTCCTGATCGGTATAAGTGTTATCAACGACAGACTTACACCCCCCACAAAGACGGCGCGCCAGGCGCTGAGACTGAACCATGGTCACTGCCGAAGCGATCATGAAGGGAGGAATGCCGATATCGAGCAAACGTCCGATGGTGGCCGGACAATCATTGGTGTGAAGAGTCGAAAAGACCAGATGTCCGGTCATCGCCGCCTTAATAGCGATTTCGGCGGTCTCCATATCCCTGATCTCTCCAACCATAATAATATCGGGATCTTGACGTAAAAAGGCCTTAAGAGCAGCGGCAAAGGTCATACCCACTTCACTCTGAACATTGACCTGATTGATACCTTTAAAGTTAAACTCTACCGGGTCCTCGGCGGTTAGGATCTTGGTACCCTCATCATTAAGCGAGTTCAAGACCGAATAGAGGGTAACCGTCTTACCACTCCCGGTGGGACCGGTAACCAACAGCAGGCCTTGAGGGCGATTGATACACCGTTTCAAGGTCTCAAAAGTGGCGTTTTCAAATCCCAGTTTCGTCAGGTCAACGTTAAGGGAACTCTTGTCCAAGATACGAAGGACGATGCTCTCGCCAAAGAGGGTAGGCAGACTCGATACCCGGAAGTCAACAGCCCGGCTCCTGGTAAGGCGGATCTTTATACGTCCATCCTGGGGAACTCGCCGTTCAGTGATATCCAACGATGCCAGGATTTTTATTCGGGAGATCAAGGCATTCTTGATATTTAACGGCAGGTTCATTGAACGATAGAGAGTACCGTCCAGACGATAGCGGACCTGCAGGTTTTTCTCATACGGCTCGATATGAATATCACTAACTCCGTCTTTGACCGCCTTGAGCAGAATCCCATTAACCAGTTTGATGATGGGAGCATCCGTGGCTGAGTACTGATCCCTCATTCCTTCGGAATCATCGTCGACATCAAGGTCATACTCTTCCGCCGCCTCAGAGGCCAAGGCTCCGAAATCGTCAATCGAGGCGACATGCCCTTCATCCTCTTCCATGGGGCCGGAATCCCCACCGGCCAAGATCAGCTCCTGATACTCCTCATCACTGAGCTTGTAATATTTCCGATAGGCTTCAATAATGTCCTTCTCCATGGAAATACTGACGGAGAGGGCCATCTTGACCTCCGCTTGCAGACTCTCAACCGCCGCCGTATCGGTAGGCTCGGACATAGTGACGTGCAAGGTTTTACCAAGCGTGCGCAAGGGAAAAGCCATGTACTTACGGGCAATAGCATAGGGCATGACCCCCAGTACGTCTTTACTCGGTGGTTCGTCTGCAATAAGGACAGCGGGGAAATTCTGAACCCGACTCAGAACTTTAAGAATGGTGTCTTCTTCAATATAGCCAAGACGATTAAGAACATTACCCAGACGACCGCCGTTTTTTTTCTGGAAGGCCAAGGCCTCATCCAGCTGATTTTTGGTGATAAGTCCTTCCTTCCGAAGGATTTCACCAATCTTCAACTTGCCAGCTCCAGACTGATCCTTGACCGAGGCCCGGAGACTAGACTGATCTGGCAGCTTTTGTGCGGTCATTGACATAGGCGATGATTCTCAAAATTGCTTACAGCAGCATAAAAAGATGATTAAATACCAATGAAGAGTGTTGCCAACATAAAATAACTCACAACAAGAAGAGCTAAGGCCTTCAACCGGCAACCCATCTCACCGATCGACGCAGACGACTAAGGGACTCGGAAATTACCAATTTACCTGGATCGCGCCCGGATCTGGGTCAGATTTGGTCGCACCGATTGAACAAAACCGCAGGCGTAGCAGCGCTACGTCGAGGATTTTGAGATTGAGGTGGACCAAAGATGGCCCAAAGCCGGGATGCGTTATGGTAAATTGGTAATTTCCGCGTCCCTAACAATCAATCCCCCAAACAGATCCCTATTTCCCGAGCGGTCAACACCTTGTCATCGTTGATGTCGACCATCTTTCTCTTTCTGGTCGCCTCCTCAAGAGTGACCCGCTGCATATCGCCATTGACCAGAGCGACCATGTGACCAAAAAGGTTCTCTTCAACCATCCGAACAGCGGCAGCGCCAAAACGCAAGGCCAGCAATCGATCAAAAGTAGTCGGCGACCCCCCGCGCTGGATGTGGCCAAGGACCAGTGAACGGGTATCCTTTTCTGTCAGCTGGCGGATCTCCTTGGCGACCCAGTCGCCAATCCCGCCGAGCAAGACTTCCTGGCGCCCGATCTCACATTGGTTATCCTTGCAGATCACCTGGGAATTCTTGGCAGTGGCTCCTTCCGCCACCACCACAATAGCATAGTGCTTCCCATGCAGTTCATTATCTTCAATTTTTTGCCTAACTGAATCCATGTCAAAAGGAATTTCGGGAATAAGGATGACATCCGCACCTCCAGACAGGCCGGAATTCAAAGCAATCCAGCCAGACTCACGCCCCATCACCTCGACCACCATAACCCGATCATGGGACTTGGCCGTCGAATGCAACTTGTCAATGGCATCGGTTGCGGTTGACACTGCGGTATCAAACCCAAAGGTCAACTGGGTCGCATACAGGTCGTTGTCAATAGTCTTCGGCACTCCAATAACAGGCATCCCTTTCTCTTCAAAAAAACGCCGGGCAATATCAAGACTCCCATCGCCACCAACCGCAATATGACATGCAAATCCCATCCGGGTAAAATTCTTCATAATCCGATCCGAGATATCATGGACCTGGATCTCGCCAGCAAGATTCTTAATCGGCATTGAAAAAGGATTTCCCTTATTCGTCGATCCCAGAATAGTGCCGCCCAAGGCAGTAATATCCGCAACCGTCTTTGGAGTTAACGGCACCAGTTCATCAAGGTCAATCAGCCCTTTATATCCACCCCGACTTCCATAAACTTCCCAACCGCGATAATGAGCCGCCATGACGACCGCATAGATCACCGCATTCAGACCTGGGGCATCGCCACCCCCAGTGGAAATTACAATTTTTTTCATATTCACCTCGAACGGTTGTTTCTAAGGAAAGAAATTATTCAGACCGAAAAATAACTGGATAGAATATCGATATTATTGCATACAGCACAAAAAACTGTCTAGCAATAATTATAACATCGGAAGAGAACAACGTCCGTGGATTAGGCGCTGTAAAATTAAATTTCAGTATCCTAATCGCTCTTCCATCAATAGAATGAACAACCCACCAAGCACCTTCCTGTTTTTCTTGCGGGGAGCTAGGGAAAACCCCCACACTGTGGTGTTTTCCCTCATCATCTCCGCCTCAGCATCACTCGAAAACCTACTCAACTTACTGAATTTACAAAATTTCTAAGACAAATCATCAACTTGGCATAACAAATGCTGTCTATATTAAAAAAAACATCACACACCAACACCTTCACTTTGGGAGCAACTCATGAATAACTTAATTACAACAGCTCTAATCATCTCAGGTGTCTTTATTATCTGCTATCCTGTTGTTATGTACCTACTAAATCGCATCATGACCAAGATGGAAGATGAAGCAAATCAAGCAAAATCAGTTGTCTGATCAGACATGATCAAGTCAAATCGATTTGGTAAACGTTCACCGGGCACCCCATCTGCTTTGTCAGCGGCCTGCTCATGTGCAACTAGCACACTTCGCAGACCGCTTTATTGACCGACGAAGCGGGTCAATATAAATCGCGCAGGTAAGCGACCGTAGGGAGACTCCGGCTGGGGTGCCCGGTAAACGTTTACAGTCCGGTGAAATCAGCACGTTCAACGCTTCTGGTGAACGATTACTCGATTTGTACCATTTGCGGTCAATAAGGATTTCAGCAATAGACCTTCAGACAATAATACGTAAATTATCGTTGACTGAATGCCTCCACAAAAAAATCCGGATTGAATTATGACTCAATCCGGATCTTTTCATGCTCTCCCAATCAACAAACCATCTACCACACCAAAAACCATCATCTACTGATGAGACTTCTGTTTCTCCAAGAGAGCCATGTACTCTTCCCACTCCAAAGGAAGCATTGTTTTCTTCTGAGTATTGCACTCCTTACAGGCAGGCACCAAGTTCCCTTTAGCGCTGGAGCCACCGCGGCCAAGGGGGACGATATGGTCCATGGTCAGTTTTTGAGGTGAAAAATTCCCTCCGCAATAATAACAGACACCGGCGCCGATCTTTCTTTGCCACCAGCCAGTTTTCCTCAGCTCCTTGGCCTTGTTTCGTTCCTGACGAACATAGGCCTCATCCATACCAGAAAATTCAAAAAAATCAGTCTCCAACCAAGCCTCCCACTAACACACTCCGCGCTCGACCAATAAGATAGAGCGACCCGGCAATGCAGATCAGATCATCTGCCTCTGCCAAAGCATACGCCTGTTCCAGGGCATCCTCCACCGAAGATGAGCTTACACACACACTCCTGAGATCCTCAGGGAGTGCATGAACAAGTTGCTCCGGGGTAGCCGAACGAAGAGTCTCAGGACGGGTAAAAATTATCCGCGAACAAAGCGGAGCGATTTTGCGCACGCAAGTCTGAAAGTCCTTATCCCCCATTGAAGCCCAGACCATGATCACCCGATGGTAATGAAAATCGGACCGTAACGCTTCACAGAGTGCGTCAACGCCAGCCGGATTATGCGCCCCGTCAAAAAGCACCGCCCTGCTCCGCCCCTGAAAGTTAAGCGCCGAAAAAAACTCAAGTCGTCCAGGCCAACGCACAGCCAGCAGACCTTCTCGCACCACATCAGGATCAAGTCTCCTCTCGAGACCGAGCCATAACTCGATCCCAGCCAAAGCAAGCGCGGTATTGTCGACCTGATAAGACCCTCGTAATCCCAGCTTCAAGTCGGAAAACTTCCCCCCTATGCCTTGATACCCCAAAACATCTTCTGGGGTTCGAGTCATACGAAAATCTCTGCCTTGAAGATACAGCGGGGACTCGACCTTCTGGGCCACCTGAAGAATCACCTCAGCGACGGAAGGTCCAGAGGCCCCGGACACCACCGGCACCCCTGCCTTGATAATTCCTGCTTTCTCAGCGGCGATCTCTGCCAGGGTCGTCCCCAAATAGGCCTCATGATCCATGGCGATATTGGTGATAATCGAAACCCGTGGACGAATGATATTGGTGGCATCCAAACGCCCTCCCAAACCGGTCTCGATAATGGCGCAATCAACCTTCCGCTCAGCAAACCACAGAAAGGCCAAGGCAGTGGTAAATTCAAAATAGGTAATCTGATCACCATTAAGGACCGCAACAATCTGAGTGGCAAGGCGAGCAAAATCTTCTTCTGCAATATACTCGTCATTAATACGGAAGCGTTCCCGAACCGAAATCAGGTGCGGCGAGGTGTAGACACCAACAGAGAATCCAGCCCGGTCCAAGATAGCAAGGGTGGTCGCAGCAACAGATCCTTTACCATTAGTCCCGGCAATATGAATGCTGGACACCCCCCGCTCAGGGCTCCCCAAACGCTCCATAAACATGGTCATGCTTTCAAGTCCGAGCTTGATCTTGAAAAACTGAAGATTATCTAAGAATTGCCACGCCTCCTGGTATTTCACGGATCCACAATCTCCATTTTGATATAGTCAAGATTAATCGTCTTCTGCCCATGCCGGGTAAAAAATATTTCCACGGTTCGTGGACCAACCATCTTCATCACCCGTCCTTCACCAAAAAAAGGATGCCGAACCTGAGACCCGGTAAGGTCATCCTTGGACAAGAGCGCCTTTCTCCGCACCACGGCTTGTGGGGAGAAACCCGTTGATGTCATTCCAGGCTTCTTGTTCGCGGCCATGGTCAACCCCGAGGGAATCTCCTCCAAAAATCTTGAGATCATCGCCGGCTCACCCAAACGTCCGGCCTGGGCAACTTCTCGCGGATAAACCAGATAGAGATATTTCTTCGCCCTGGTGGCAGCGACATAAAGCAACCGCCGCTCTTCCTCAATCTCCTCGACAGTCTGGGCCATTGCCGAGGGAAACTTTCCTTCGACCAAATAGATGATAAAAACATGGTCCCACTCCAACCCCTTTGACGAGTGAACGGTAGATAAAATCAACGCCCCGCTCTGCCCGGTTGCGCCGCCTGCCTCTGCCACTGTTACCTCAGGTGGATCAAGCGCCGTGTCGTGGATAAAATCATCCAAGGTCTTATATTCAGCGACAATATCCTTTACTTGCTCCAGATCCTTGGCCCTGGTCGGATAGTCATCGGCATAAAGCCGGTGAAACACCTCCTGATAATATGCCATGGCTGCTTCATATTGGCTGAGGGGTGTCGCAAGATCACGAATCTCCCGCAACGCAGCGACAAGGGAAACAATCCCCTGCCGCCAAGATTTACCGGCTGGGTAGCGGGACAAGGCCTCAATCGGGTCATCGCCACTCTTGATTGTAGACAGAATAGTCTGGGCGGTCTTAGGACCCACCTTTTCAACAAAGAGCAGAATACGGTTCCATGACAGATTATCCTGAGGATTATAGATAACTCTCAGCAAGGACAGAATATCCTTGATATGGGCCGACTCGGTCAACTTCATCCCCCCTCGCTTTTCAAAGGGCAGATGTCGGTTGGCAAGCTCCAACTCTAGTTTGTACGAATGAAAACCGGAACGAAAGAGAACCGCGATCTGGTCAGGCGCCGTCCCCTCCCGGACCAATTGCGCGATGGCGCCGGCCACATAAACGGCCTGATCCGAGTCATTTCGCGCGGAGTAGATGAGCGGCTTCTGCCCCCCCTCAATTGAGGTGAACAACTTCTTGGTATACTTTTCTGCCGCCTGTTCAATGATGGCATTGGTCATGGTCAGAATAGGCTGGGTACTGCGATAGTTCTCTTCTAAACGGATCAACTTCGCCTCAGGGTAGAGTTTAGGAAACTCCATGATATTACGGAAATCGGCGCCCCGGAAGGAATAGATCGACTGAGAGTCATCACCCACCACCATAACATTACGATGAGGCAAGGCAAGCAAGCGGATAATCTCGGCCTGCACCGGATTAGTATCTTGATATTCGTCAACCATCAGATAGGAATAGCGAACGGCAATCTCGGCGCCGACCTCTGGGAGGGCAAGGACCCGCTGCAGGTTGAGCAGCAAATCGTCGTAGTCCATCAGGTTATGCTCACGCTTAAACTTGAGGTAATGCTGGGAAATCTGCTCAAAATCCCCAATGAAATCGACAAAATGAGCATATCTTTGACTGACCGCATCAGCGATGGTCTGCCCTTTATTCACAGTCTGGCTTAGGATGTTAATAATTACCTTACGGGAGGGAAAACGCCGATCAGAGTCTTTAAGATCGAGCGAGGCCTTGAGCAGGTTGACGATACCCTCGGCGTCGGAACGATCCAGAATGGTAAATTGAGGAGTATAGCCCAAATGATGCCCATACCTCCGCAAGAGAAGACTGGCGACAGCATGAAATGTGCCTCCCATCACTCGACTACAGGACTCATCCAAGAGATCGCTTGCCCGATTGAGCATCTCCTGGGCTGATTTCCGGGTGAAGGTCAGAAGTAGTATCCGTTCAGGTTGCACCCCCTGTTCAATCAGGTATGCCACTCGATGTACCAAGGTTCGGGTCTTGCCGCTGCCAGCGCCGGCAATAACCAGAACAGGACCATCAATAGTGGTAACAGCCTCCATCTGCGGCGAGTTCAGGCCGTGAAAGTGGGAAGCTTTGGGGGGACGTGGTGGTGATGTGCGTTTTATTTCGCCAAAGAGTGATTGTTGCATGGCGACCTATACCATAGTGAAAAAATCCCTGCAACTGAACGTAAGGGGAGACACTTTCC
>VMSU01000010.1 GCA_013792005.1 Desulfobulbaceae bacterium | reverse complement strand
TTTATGCCTCTTTGCGAGGCCGGATCACCTTTGCTGTGCGCTTGGAGCCACTGACTCTGGACGGTCTGGAGCAGTATGTCAAATATCGTATTCTGAAGTGTGGCGGGGATCCAGCCCTTCTCCTCCCTCCTGAGAGTTACCCGCTGATCCATGAGTTAAGCCATGGTATTCCCCGTGATGTCAACCGGTTGCTGTATGTGAGTTTTATCGAGGCCATGACCGTCGGACAGCCGGTGGGACTTGCCACCATCCGAGTGGCTGCGGATAAACGCGGAGCGCTGGATGGCTGAAGGCCGTCCTCTTTTTCTTCTGCAAAGCGCTTTTTCTCCGGCGGGTGATCAGCCTGCTGCTATCGAGGCCCTGGTTGCTGGGGTTGAGACGGGGAAACGGAGCCAGGTCCTTCTCGGGGTCACTGGTTCCGGTAAGACCTTCACCATGGCCCATGTCATTGCCCGCACCGACCGTCCGGCCTTGGTGATGGCCCCTAATAAAACGCTGGCAGCTCAACTGTATTCCGAGTTCAAGGCCTTGTTTCCCGACAACGCGGTGGAGTATTTCGTTTCCTATTACGATTACTACCAGCCCGAGGCCTATATCCCCCAGTCCGATACGTACATCGAGAAAGACTCCGCCATCAATGACGCCATTGACACTATGCGTCATTCCGCCACTCGTTCTCTGCTGACCCGTTCTGATGTCATTATCGTGGCTTCGGTCTCCTGCATTTATGGTTTGGGCTCCCCCGAGGAGTACCGGAGCATGGATCTGGTCTTTGTTACTGGTTCAGAGCAGCCCATGGCCGAGGTTCAGCGTCGGTTGGTGTTGATGCTTTATGAACGGAACGAGATGTCCTTTCATCGAGGAACCTTCCGGGTGCGGGGCGATGTGATGGAGATCTTTCCGGCTTATGAAGATGAGCTGGCCCTCCGAATTGAATTTTTTGGCGATACCGTGGAGGCGATCCGTGAGATCGATCCTTTGCGCGGGGTGGTTCTCTCTACCCTGGAACAAGTTACAATCTTTCCCGGCAGTCATTTCGTGACCTCCAAGGAGCGACTTGAGGTCGCAGTGCGTGGGATCAAGGAGGAACTTAAGTCCCGGCTTACTGAATTGACCCAGGACGGGAGGCTGGTGGAGGCTCAGCGGTTGGAACAGCGCACCGATTTTGATCTGGAGATGATGGCCGAACTTGGCTATTGCAACGGGATCGAGAACTATAGCCGCCACCTGACCGGCCGCTTGCCAGGAGAACCGCCGCCAACTCTGCTCGATTATTTTCCGGAGGACTTCGTCCTGTTCGTAGATGAAAGCCACATCTCCGTTCCCCAGATTGGAGGGATGTACAAGGGAGACCGGTCCCGTAAGGAAACATTGGTTAATTTCGGATTTCGCCTCCCTTCTGCCTTGGATAACCGTCCCCTGCGCTTCAATGAGTTTGATGCTCGAATTCATCAGGTAATTTTTGTCTCGGCGACCCCTGGTGATTATGAACTTTTGCAGGCAGGTGGAGAGGTCGTTGAGCAGATTATTAGACCGACTGGTCTCTTGGACCCTCGGATTGAGGTCAGACCGGCTGAGAGTCAGGTAGATGATCTCCTGGGTGAGATTAGGCAGCGTGCTGAGCGAGGGGAGGCGGTGTTGGTCACCACACTCACCAAGCGGATGGCCGAGGATCTTACCGAGTACTATGGGAATCTGGGGGTTGCGGTTCGCTACTTGCACTCTGACATCAAGACCTTGGAGCGGATGGAGTTGATCCGTAATTTACGGAGGGGTGAGTATCAGGTTCTGGTTGGCATCAACCTGCTCAGGGAGGGACTCGATATTCCCGAGGTCTCTCTGGTGGCGGTGATGGATGCCGATAAGGAAGGTTTCCTGCGCAGTCACCGTTCGTTGATCCAGACATGTGGTCGGGCGGCGAGAAACGTTGATGGCTTGGTAATTCTTTACGCCAGCACCATCACCGGCTCTATGGAACGGACCATTGAGGAGACCAGTCGACGTCGAACTTTGCAGGCAGAGTATAATCAACGGCACGGGATTACCCCGACCACTATACGTTCCGCGATCAAAGATAGTCTTGAAACTGTATATGAGCAGGATTATGTCCCGGTTTCGCTTACGACAGGCGAGGAGATAGGCGAGTATCAGACGCTTGCCGGACTACGGGCGGCAATTAAGGAGCTGACCTCCGAGATGCGTGAGGCGGCAGCTGAGCTGGCCTTTGAAGATGCCGCTCAGTTACGGGACCGAATCAAGAGGTTGAAGGAGCAGGAGCTGCGATGGCTGTAAAGGGATTTGTGCACCATGTCTCATTGGCCGTAGTGCCGCCGCTCTATATCGGACTCTCTCGGATGTTGTTTGCCACCTGTCGCGAGCAGCATCAGGGAATTGAGCATTATCATTCACTGTTGGCTTCGGGGAAGCCTTTTATCGCCTGTTTCTGGCATTATTCGATTCTTTATGCTATTAAAATGATTGAGGGGCGGGATTGGGTGGCTATGGTCAGCGCCAGTGATGATGCGGAGTATCTGTCCCGCACCCTGACCATGTTGGGTCATCATACTGTCAGGGGGTCGAGAAACAGGGGAGGACTTGTCGCCTTGAAGGAGATGCTGGCAGTGATTAAGCGTCAGGGGCGGCGGGCAGCCATTGTTGGCGATGGTTCACAGGGGCCGCCTCTGGTTCTGCAACCGGGAGTTATTCTCATGGCCAGTAAGGCGGGGGTGCCGATTTTGCCCTTCGCTTGGGGAGTGGATCGTTTTTGGACTTTTCGGAGTTGGGACAGGACTGTGCTGCCCAAACCCTTCGCCCGGGTGGCGATGTGCTTTGATGAGCCGGTGACAGTGCCACCAGCAATGACGGGTCAGGAGATAGAGCATTGGCGTCAGGAAGTTGAAGGACGGATGCTCACTTTGTATACCAGGGCTTGGAGGTCGTTTGGCCGGAAAGGACATATGGAGATTGAACAGGAGAACAGCTAATGGGCATTCCTGGCTTGGCATTGCATCACCTGATCATTGCTATTGGGCTGGTTTTTTTGTTGGCTTCAATCTATCAGAGTCGCAAGATTGGTGAATATATCCCTTCTGCGCTTCGTTCACGGTGGTCGGTGATTAATGCCCTGATAGGATTTTTTGTGCTTGGGTACATGGCGGAGTTTTTTTCCGGAGATAGGCACAGTCTGGGACTGGTCGGCTATGTGGTCGGTCTGGTCTATCTGGGGGGGGCGGTCTTTGTCTTTTTGGTGATGCGCTTGTCTCGTCTGGCCATGCGGCAGATCAGGCACGATGAACACAAGATTACCAAGATGAACCAGGAGCTTTGGGATGCCTATGAGTCGACCATCGAAGGCTGGGGTCGGGCCTTGGAGTTACGGGATCGCGAAACCGAGGGGCATACCCGACGGGTATGCACCATGACCATGGCGCTGGCTGAGAGGTTTGACTTTACTCCGGGGCAGTTGCGCTATATTAAATTCGGCTCTTTGCTGCACGATATCGGTAAAATGGCGGTACCTGATGTCGTGTTGATGAATGAGGGGCCATTGAGTGAGGCCGAGAAAATGGAGATGATGCGTCATCCTGATTATGCCCGGCAGATGCTTTCCGGGATTAATTTCTTGCTTCCTGCTTTGGATATCCCGTATTGCCACCATGAGCGCTGGGATGGTTCCGGTTATCCCAGGGGGCTGAAGGGGGAGGAGATTCCTTTGGCTGCGCGAATCTTTGCTGTGGCTGATGTCTGGGACGCCTTGGCTCACGATCGTCGTTATCATAAGGCTTGGTCTGTAGAAGATATCTGCGACCATATTCGGTGTGGTGGTGGTAGCCGGTTTGATCCTCAGGTTGTCGCACAATTTTTGAAGCTTGACCTCTGTGGGGTGGAGCAGGCTGGATGTTCATTTGACGCCGGCTGACGATTCTGGTAGGTTTAAAAAATTCGTAAACGTTCACAGCGCTGCATTTGCTTTGTCATCGGCCTGGTCCGCATACCATGTGTATAGCGTACAGGCCTCTTTCGCGCATCTGCAGCGCTGTGAACGTTTACAGTTCCGGGGTTATCTGTACTGTAGTTTTGGTGCCCCTGGTGAACGGTTACAAAAAACCGTTGTTTTCTGTTGTTCCTGTGCAAAAAATCCCAATGTCGATTCGACTATCGGGAACGATTTGGGTAGCCGTTTTACAACGGCTCAGTTTCTTTGAGTCAGTAGTCTGCAGAGCAACAGTCACCAGCTATTGACTTTAACTGCTTATTTTGAAAGGACACCGTATGGACGAAAAAGCCTTACAGAACAAGATTCAAAGCAAGGTGCGGGCTAAGTTGTCATCCCTTTTTGCTCGTTACAACACGGACTTTAATGATTTGGATTCCCTGCTTAAGTGGAAGCCTGTTGTCTTGGTTCTTGGAAACTATTCATCGGGTAAATCAACATTTATTAATGAGTTGATTGGCCGCGAGGTGCAGCGGACCGGGCAGGCTCCTACTGATGATTCGTTTACGGTGATTACCGCTTCCACTACAGGGAGTGATGAGCCTGATGTGCCCGGCTCTGACCTGGTGAATGATGTTCGTCTGCCGTTCACCTCTTTTAAGACCTTTGGCGAACAGTTCATCTCCCATTTCCGGATGAAGCGGGTGCATGCTTCCATGTTCGAGAACTTGGCTGTTATCGACAGTCCCGGAATGTTGGACTCGATTTCGGAGAAGGATCGCGGCTATGATTATTCAACCGTAATCAAGGACTTTGCCCGCTTGGCCGATCTGGTGGTTCTGATGTTCGATCCCCACAAGGCGGGAACCATCCAGGAGACCTACAACACTATTCGGAATATCCTGCCGGAAGCCACGGGAGAAGACCGGGTGTTGTTTGTGCTGAGCCGGATTGACGAGTGTGATAACTTGGGAGATCTGGTCCGTTCTTACGGCACTTTGTGCTGGAATCTGTCGCAGATGACCGGGCGTAAGGATATTCCTCGAATATTTTTAACTTTTTCTCCGAAAGTGGTGGTCGATCTGCCGCCGGAACTTGCAGTCTGGGCCAGAGAACGTGAGCATCTTAAACAGGAGATTCTCTCTGCCGCCGGGCTGAGGATTAATCATATCCTCCAAAATGTCGATAAGCAGATCCAAGAGGTGCGGATGGTTGCCGAGGCCATGGCGGTATATGCCGAGGGGGGCATGAAGATTCTGACCACGGCCATGAAGCGTGCTTTTGCAGCCGGCAGCTTGTGTTTTCTCTTCCTGGATATTGGGACCAAGAGGCTCTGGGGATTCCCGGAAAAGGGTGTCTTGCAGTCATTATTGGCTGGCGAGTTTGTGGCCCCAGCCCAGCTCATGATTCCGGTCGCCGGAGTGGTGTTGGTTTTAAGTATGATTGCCCTGTTTTTCTTACGATGGCAGTTGCCCCGTCATGCTTGGCGTTGTCGTCAGGACTTGGATCGATTGGTACCGCTGGAGACAGTCTACCGCCGAAACCTGTGGGAGCGGGTTAAGGGCAAGGTCAGTGAATTGCTGTCGGCTCCTACGACTTTTGGTTTGTTTGCCGGTCATCAAGGAAATGTGGCAAAACTTGATCGCTTTTCCAAGGGGGAAATGCAGGAGTACTACAAGAAGCTCGCAGAATAAAAACAACAACTGGCGGTGTGTTTCTCGTGCCCATCAGCGCACGCGGATCGTGAATGACCCATTAATCGGTGCGCATGATGAAATCATCACACCCTACTTTTCTTAACTCAACGTGTCGGGCCATCTCTGCCAATCGATCTCATTTTCGACGACCTGGAACAGGGCAGCTACGACATGGCGATCATATTGATTGTCAGTTCCGTTGAGGAGATTGGCCATGGTCGCTTTTGTCGTTAAGGTGTCGCGATAGGCCCTGGGGCTGATCATGGCTACAAAGGCGTTGGCTGCAGCGAGTACCCGTGCTGTGGTGATAATTGATTCATCCTTCAATCCGGCAGGATATCCGCTGCCGTCAAGACACTCGTTTTTCTGGATAATGGTTGCCAGAACCGGGCCCTCAAAATCAATCCCACCAAGAATTTTTTCCGCGAACTCATGTTCCTTCCGTAACGCCAATTGCTCTTCCTCTGTAAGGACGTCGGTCTTGGCCAGTAACTTTGAGTCGATAAAAAGTTTGCCGATATTACACAGGTTGGCGGCGAACTCAAGAGCTTGTAATGAGGACTGAGGCAGTCCCAGGCGCTTGCCAACGGCCATGGCGATGGTTGTGGTATTGGCCGAGTGATTTGCTGAATAGGGATCATGGAGATCTATGGCCCGCATCAGTGCTTGGACCGTCTGAGTCAGCAATCGCTCCTTCTTTAACCTAGCGTCGTTGAGCTGGGAGACGTCGTGGAGACTGATCAGTACCGCATCGTTTGCAGTGCTTGTTGTATAAGGAAAAGCGATTACCGAGGTGTGGCACTGGACCTGGCGACCGTTAAGCTCAATTGACAATTCCTTGATGATTGGTTGACCGTGGTTTACGGCGCGTTCAATCATGGCCATCAGTTGATCTGCTGGACTTTTTCCCAAAGTGTTGGTTAGTGTTTTGCCACTTGTTTCGGGGGCAAGTATGTTCAGCGCCGTGGCGCTGGCTTGGTTAATAAAGACGATCTGTCCATCGGGCTTGACCAGGAATAGATAATCCCGGATATTGTCGTTGATTGCCGAGAGAAGGTGGGATTGGGCTGTGAGTCTTTGTGATTGGGCAGAGAGTTGAGCTGCCTCTTGCTGACTCTTGACCTTGCCGCCATAAAACCAGGCGGCAACCAGGAGTGAGGTGATAAGGCTTAAGGTGGACAGCATGGTGAGAGAGAGAAAACGATAGTGGCTTTCTGACTCATGAAGGGCTTCATCGGTGTTAATTGTTTGCAGCAGGATCCACGGTAGACCGGGGAGCGTTCTGCTGGTGGCGAGGACTTCGGTGCCGACGGCATCTAGGCCATGGATGAATGCCCCTGGATTGCGTGTAGCTAGGGCAGCAGCAAGACGTTGATCATCAGCGGGCTGGCTTTTGCTTAGTGGAGGAGAGTTGTCGTCAAGAGGTGAGACGTAGACTACAAGGTTGTTGTCTCGGCGGATCAGCATGGTCTTGTCGGTGGAGGTGGTGGCAGTATCTGAGGAGAGCAGGGGGAAGAGTTTTTTCGCGGCGTTATTCATGCCGATGAGCACGGCGATAGGTGTTTTCCCTGCGCCGGTATTTGATTGGGGCAGGGTGGCGAACACCGGTACCAGGAGATTGATTACCGGGCGTCCTTGGTTGTCCAGCACGATATCCTGGATGTTGGGTGATCCGCTTTCCATTACCGCCTGGATGGCCTTTTGCAGTTCAGTGCTAAGAGCCGGCATTCCCGGGGTCGAGCAAATCACGGTCATGTTCTTGGCTATCAGTGAAATTCCGGCGTCCGCAAGAAAGGAGACATTGGCCGGGATGGCTTGGGTGAGGGCCGAAGTTGCGATGAATTCAGAGCGCTGGGCCGTATTTAAGATCAGGTTGTGGAGATAGGAGAGCTGAGCGGGTTCAATCGTGTTTTCGGTATTTCGGTTTTGCTGCAGTTGCTGGGTGTATATCTGGAGAGAACCGTTGCCCGCCAGTTCGTTGAGTGCTGTGAATTGGCCATTGATCCAGTGCTGGATCTGTTTTGTACGGCTATCTGCCATCACGTTCAGGGTCAGCTTCCATGCATCGAGATCGCGTTGTTTTTCATGGCGAACCAGGGCGTTGACCGCACTTATGCCCCCAATAATGATGATCAGCAGGCACGCAAGGGCAAGAAGGAGAGTTCTTTTGGTTTTGTGTGAATCGGTTGTCATGGTGTGTGGTCTGTTATCGGCTGGTTGGGGGGCACATGCACCCACCACTGCTTTTCGTTTAGGGAGTAGAGAGGAACATAGTGTCGAATTTTCTCCTGGGCCACGACCTCCTGGCTTTGATTGTCTAGGACCAGTAACTTGCCTTGATCCAAGACCATCAGAATGGCATGTTGAATGTGGAGATTGGTGTCTTGGATGATCAGCAGTCTGATGTCGTTATCGAGATAGCCAAGCCAGCGGAGTGAAAAAAATTTGGTGATGGCGAAATCCTCGCAATCTCCTCCATTGTACAAGAATTCTTTTGGGATAGCCCAATAATCTTCAGCGGCATAATTGACCATGTCTACTACGTAGTTTTTTTTGTTAGCATAGCTATTGACAGCTTCTATTTGCTGACGTCGTGGTTTGTTTCTAATTTCTTCTAAAAAAGCATGCCATTTCTGTAAGTGGCACTGGTTAAGTTCAGGGCTGGTACAGTCCCCTTCCGGTGTGTCTTGGGTGATGTGTCGTTCTAGTGCAGAGAGCCATTGAGGGAGGTAGGTCAGGTCGTCCTGCGACTCTTCGAGAGTGTTAAACAGGGGGGGCATGGTTGCTGCGTTGGCAGCGGGAAATCGATGAAAGGGGGGAACAAGAGTGAATACGAGTGGGAGGAAAGCGAGAATGGCGAAGCGTAGTGGACGAGGGATTGGTCGCAACGGCCAGCTCCTATAGTCTTTTAATAAATGTGTCAACTTTCAGGGGGGTGTCTCTGGCGGGGATCAGAAGGGCAGGCCCTCGAAATCATGGGTAATGCTTATGCTGCTGCCATGGTTAAGAGGGCCTGATATCTCGGTCTAGTCTAAGCCGTTATGCTAACTGTTTCATGATGCTGTCACTGACCTCAGAGATGGAGGTGGTGCCGTCTACTGATATTGTCTTCGGCCCAGTGAGATTTTTAAAGAAGTTGACTGCCGCCATGGTCCCGGTTTTGTCGTCGTAATAGATGTCGTGACGTTTGCCGATTGCCACATCGTCCTGGTCGTCGGCGCGAGTCTTGAGTTCACCACCGCACACGCGACAAACCAGTTTGCCGTCTTTTTCCACTGGCTTGATGGCGTCGAAGGCGATGTGGTTCGGGTGATTGTTGTCGTTGACGCACAGGCGTCGCCCAGTGATGCGAAGTTTGGCTATTTCGCGGTCCAGTTCAATCTCGATGACGTAATCAAGCTTGATCTTGGCATCGCTCAAGGCCTTGGCCAGGGTCTCGGCCTGGACTTTGTTACGGGGGAACCCATCGAGGAGCCAGCCACCCTTGCAGTCATCTTCCTGCAAGCGGTTCAGGATCATCGGGATAGTAATATCGTCTGGTACCAGGTCGCCGCGATCAATATAGGCCTTGGCCTGCTTGCCAAGCTCTGTGCCTTCGCCGATGTTCTTTCTGAAGATGGCGCCAGACTCGATATGGGAAATGTTGTACTTCTTTTGAACAATCGCCCCTTGAGTCCCCTTGCCGCTGCCATTTGGTCCAAAAACAAGAATGTTCATGCCTTCCTCCTAGTGAAGTAGAAATAAGATAAGAGACCGCGAAACGGGTGGTGTTGATTCCCGTCCGGTCGGGATTGTGCGGGTCTATGTTGCTCTAAGGACTTCGGCCATACTATAGGGTGTAAAGCCCAAGATGAAACAAGATATGTCTCTTGCGTGGGTGCAGGCCAGATAAAAGGAACCGGATCAAGACGTGCGGACCGAGAAAGAGACTAAACCCACGAGACTATAAACTAATATAGAGACCTTGCCAATAAAATATCGGGAGTGTACAAAGGAGAGACATCAGGGATATGGGAGGGGGTCGATTCTGTCCGATATTGTTGTAGGAGCGGCTTCAGCCGCTCCTACAACAATAGGTGGATGGGACGTTTTCTGCACTGCTCAGGTTGTCGGTTAGTGATCCCGACTAATGGCAGATTACTTACTGATCTGATGGATCATGACTAACAATGATTCTTTTGACCGTAAACCGGTAACTGATCATCGTCAACTTAAAGTAGTTACGTTGTTTTTTACAACGGTTTACCGTACTTCTTGGAAATGGCGCAGAACTCTTTGATCAGGCTCATTCGGGAGGGCAGATCGATTTTGAAATAGAATGGACTCATCATCAGGACTTTGATTGCTTCGCGGTGGGTCATGGGGGTCACCTTCCGTGGTGGTTTATGTGATTGCTTGTTCTTTGCTCTTAGTTACCATATCGGCATTTCAGCAAGAAACTAAAACGAGACTCCCGCATTGTTGCGGAATTAACATTCAGGTATTGGGGCAGGTGTCAGTCCAGCTTAGGCTGGACCGTGCGCCATGTTCCTTTAGGAAAACGGAATAGACGGTATGCAGAATATCAAATTGTCCCTCTTGATCTTGTTGTCGATCTTACTGTTCGGCACCTTTGGTTATATGGGGATTGAAGGCAGTTCGTTTCTGGATGGGATGTATATGACCGTTATTACCATCACCACTGTCGGCTATGCTGAGGTGGTTCCCCTGCACCCTGTGGGTAAAGTTTTCACCATGGTGCTGGTGCTGGTGGGGGTCAGTTTCGTTTTGTATGTCTTTGGCAAAATAACCGAGGCCGTGGTGGAGGGTGGACTGCGGAAAGCATTTGGGAGGATCAACATGGATAATAAATTAGCGAAGGTCAGCGGTCATTATATTGTATGCGGGTATGGCCGGATTGGCAGGGTTATCTGCCAGAGCCTGCATGATGACCATCGGGATTTTGTGGTGATCGAAAACAATCCTGAGGAGATCAAGTCACTCAGCACCCAAGGATATCTTTGGGTCGAAGGTGAGGCAGCAGATGATGATGTATTGATCCAGGCCGGAATTAAACGAGCCAAAGGTTTGATTGCGGTGGTGTCCTCTGATGCTGAAAATGTCTATATCACCATGACTGCCAAGGACCTTAATCATGATCTCTTTGTTATGGGGCGGTCGAGCGGGAAGAAGGGGGCGGACACCAAGTTGCTCAGAGCTGGGGCCGACAAGGTGATCTCTCCCTACTATATCGGTGCGAGGCAGATGGCGAATATGGTCTTGCGACCGACGGTTATTGATTTTCTTGACTTAACGGTGCACGGGGCGTTGGGGCTGCGCCTTGAAGAGTTGATGGTGCCGGAATCGACCTCTATTGCTAATATGACCCTGATGGATTCTGGGATACGAAAAAAGTATGACTTGATTGTGGTGGCCATCAAACGACAGGGAGAAAATGAGATGCTGTTTAATCCAAGCCACCTTACTGTTATCAAACCTGGTGATATCATCATTGTTCTTGGGGAGCTGGATAATATCAAGCGGTTGGAGAAGGAGTTATAGTCAGGCGATGCCGCTTGCCATTTGTCGGAGCATTTTATACGATGATAATAAAGTATGATCTTGAGGCTTAGATCAGCGGCAGCTGATGGTCAACGCATGAGAAGTCTGCCGAGCTGATAATTATGATCAAGGAGACGGTGAAGATATGGCGTCTGAGGGATTGTTCAAGGATGGCGTGCCGGTTGTGGGGGGGAGATATGCCCTTAAAGTGTCTCGGGACCGTTTAGAGGCGTTCATTGTTCCGCAGGAAGGGGATGTGGGGAGTATTAAGGGCCTTGATGTGGGTGCGTTGCATGCTGAGTTGAAGGCTGCGGGTGTGATGTATGGTCTGCTCGATCAGCCGATGCCCAGGAGCGATGGTTCCTACGGGGTTGCCCAGGGAACTCCGGCGGTCAACGGAGAGAACGCCAGGGTCAAAGCCTATGTTAAGCCCGGTGCTGCCAAATTTGAAAAGGGTAAAGAGCCGATAAAGGAAAGGGTTGATTTCCATGAACTCCACTCCATTGTCAACGTCCCCAAAGAAAAGCTTCTCCTTGAGAAGGTGCCATTAACCCTAGGCACACCCGGAAAGACGGTGACAGGTGAAGAGCTGAGAGTGAAACCGGGGAAGGATCTCACTCTCAAGGTCGGGTCCGGCATTACCCTGTCCGAAGATGGGAGCAAAGGGTTTTCAGCAGTTGAAGGGAAATTTGTGATGGTTGACGGCAAACCGGCGGTGATGGTTGAACATAGCATCAACGGTGATGTTGATTATAGTGTCGGTAATATTGTTTTTGCCGGGCAACGTTTGATTATCAGCGGTACGGTTCAGCCTGGATTTAAGGTGAAATGCAAGGGTGATATCTCTATCGCTCAAGGTGTCCAGTATTCGGCTGCTGTGACTGCGGGCGGCAATCTTGAGATCAAAGGCGGTGTTATCGGTCAAGACATTGTTATTAAGTGCTGGGGCAATGTTAATGCAGTTTTTCTGGAAAACGTCGGACGGATCGAGGTGAAGGGTGATTTGATCGTGTCTGGTTCCATGGTCCAGGTTAATGCCCTGGTCGGTGGCAATATCATGGTTGTTTCAGGGAAAGGGGTGCTGGCGGGGGGCCACTATGTTGTTGGCGGGTCGGTTTTTGTTATGGAACTTGGCTCGTCGGATGAGGTGATGACCGAAATCAGTGTTGGAGTGAACCCGTTACTGGAAGATAAGAAGGTGAAGATGGAGTTAGAAAAAGAGCTGTGGTCAGGCAGGATGAGCGAACTATTGCGTAATGCCACCGGTCTTAGGGGCTTGCAAAAGGAGCAGGGAGCGGCATTTTCTCTTGAACAGGCAGAGTTGTTGAGAAAATATAACGCGATGCTGCCCGAGGCGGCAGCGAAGGTCAATCAACTAGCAGAGGAGGAGGAAGCGCTGCAGGCGGAAATTGCGCAGTCTGCCAGCGAATGTGTTTACGTCTACGGTATTCTTCATCCGGGGGCCAAGGTCACCATTGGTGGCGTGACCAGAATCTTGAACACCCCGGAGAAGGAGGTGGCAATTTTTTTCGATAAAGAAGTGCATCAGATTCGATGTCGAAGTTTGAGCCCCGAGGAGCGCCAGTCTGCCAAGTAACGTGCTTTGGTACTCTAGGAGTCTGTCGGACTTAGACATAAATCTACTGCAAATTCGTAAAACCGGCCCATATCTCCATGAATTTTCGTTAAATAGCCCTGCTATTCG
>VMSU01000009.1 GCA_013792005.1 Desulfobulbaceae bacterium | reverse complement strand
CCATTGGCAGGACCCAATCACCGTCAACTGTCAACCGTAAACCGACAACCTGAGCAGTTACGTTCCAGCAAACAAGAGGACCCGCAAAAAAAGAAGCCACCACGGGACTTATCCAGTTTACCCTGGTAAGGCAAGAGAAAACTTCCCGACACGAGTTCTTTTCGGCCCTTTTGGGGTTACATATTGACGAAATACAAAAAAAACGATTACCTTGATCGCAAAGTAACTACTCGGCGTATAATAGGGTAAAGATTTTTTTGGTCATAGGGTGGGCTCCGCCCACTCTGACATCATGAATCATCGGATGATGCATAACTGACCATGATTCTTTTAACCGTAAACCGATAACTGAAAACCGATAACCTAAGCAGTTACAAAAGTTCTTACATTAATGCCAACGAAGGTTGTTTCTTCCAAGCCTTCAGCCTAACACCCTTCAGCCTTATAATTAAGGGGGCTCCACAATGAAACTCGCAATCAGCGGCAAGGGCGGCGTCGGTAAGACCACAATCATAGCCCTTCTTGCCCACCACTTAAAAAAAACCTACTCGGAAGTTCTGGTTATTGATGCCGACCCAAGCCCACACATGGCCCAAACTCTGGGAATAGACAACCCGGAACGAATCACAGCCATCGCCGACATGAAGGATTTATTGCGCGACCGATCAGGAAGAGTTGATGGGTCACCATTTTACAACATCAACCCTGAGATCAACGATCTCCCGGATCGCTTCATGCTGGAAAAAGACGGGATCAAACTCATGGTCCTCGGCGCTATTCAGACAGGAGACAAGGGCTGTGCCTGTGCGGAAAATACCGTTTTAAAACGACTACTCACCAAACTATTGATCAAAGGAGATCAAGCGATACTTCTCGATATGGAGGCTGGTGTAGAACATCTGGGAAGAGGAACAATCGCCGGAGTCGATCACCTGCTAGTGGTAGTCATCCCCTCAAAATCCAGCATCCGCACCGCCCAGAAGATTCAAAAACTAGCCCACGATGTCCGCATCCCTAAGATCTCCTTTATAGGCAACAGCATCACAGACCTGGATGACGTAACCTTTATTGAATCGATGTTGAACGAACCATTGCTCGCCTCCTTTCCCGACTCTCCTGAGATCCGCGGATCAGAACGCCGCGGCACTCCAATCACCGACCTCGCTGACTCTCTAGCCATCCCACTCCAACAAATCCAGCAAGCGATACGCCAATAAGGCAGAACAGGCACACGACAGATGATAGCTATCGATTTCGGAGCAGGCCTTCTGACTGGACTATTAGTCAGCACAGCGCTCGGCTACGTTTTTTCTGCCGAGCGCCAAAAAACAGTCCGAGCCAAGACCGATGCGAATGAAGCCCTCTTCAGAGAGCGACTGTCCGGCAAGGAAGCCATCATCAATGACCTGATCAAACGTCACGACGCCCTTATCCTGCAATTAAATACGGCACGGGCCGGCGCCGAGGTGCAGACAGAATCAGTCACAGCCAGCCGGGAGCGAATCGCAGCCCTCGAAACCAAGCTGATTGAGCTATCCCGTCACGCAAAGGCCCAAGCCGACCTAATCACTCGCTCCCGCTCCGAGCTGACCGACACTTTCAAGGCCCTGGCCGCCGATATCATGCGAAACAACAACCAGGCCTTTCTCTCTTTAGCCAATGAATCCTTTGCCACGCTCCAGCGCCAGACCGAACACGAACTGGACAAACGAAACCAGTCAATCCAGGCGCTGTTCAAGCCGGTTCAGGAGACCCTGGTCAAAGTCGACCAGCAAATCCGCCAGGTGGAAAAAGATCGGATCGAATCTGCCAGCTCCCTGAACGAACAAATCAAACAGCTGACCGGCGCCCAACTGCGCCTGCAGAGCGAAACGGCAACCTTAAACCAGGCGCTACGCAACCCCACAGTGCGTGGCCGCTGGGGAGAAATCCAGCTCAAACGGGTTGTCGAATTGGCAGGAATGCTGGAATACTGTGATTTCTTTGAACAAAAATCCGTATCCGACAACAACGGGGGCAAACTGCGCCCCGATCTCATGATTCGATTACCCAACAACAAAGAGATCGTTGTCGACTCAAAAACTGTCCTCAGCGCCTATCTTGAAGCACAGGAGAGCTTTGACCCAGAATCACGCCTCCTCAAGCTAAAACAGCACGCTCGGCATGTCCGAACCCATATCAGCCAATTGGCGGCTAAAAGCTACTGGGAACAGTTCAAGAAGTCTCCGGAATTCGTCGTCCTTTTTCTCCCTGGAGAAAACTTCTTCAGCGCCGCCCTGGAACAGGATCCTGCACTCATTGAGTATGGTGTTGACCAACGGGTAATTATGGCCACACCCACCACCCTGATCGCTCTCCTGCGAGCGGTCTCTTACGGTTGGCGGCAAGAGCAGCTCACCAAAAACGCCCGGATGATCGGCGAACTGGGCAAGACCCTGCACTCCCGTCTTGGGGTACTCACCGGCCATTTCATTGAAATTCAAAAGGGACTGGACAAGACCGTACTTGCCTACAACAACGCCGTAGGCTCCTACGAAACCAGAGTTATGGTCGCAGCCCGAAAATTCACTGAACTCGACCCGCTGCTGACCACAAACACGACATCACCACCTATACTAGACCGATCTCCCCGTCCACCACTGGAGGGGTAATGTAATCGTAGTAACCGTAGATAACGTTGGGTTAGGCCGCAGGCCGTAACCCAACACTCATTCTGCAGAATCGGACAGTTCACATACAAAAAAAGCGTGCGCACCATCTATGTGGGACGCACGCTTTTCCTTACAATCACCCGTTACAGCAATCTTTATTTCGCCCCAAAATCACGGTTTATTCACCCAGACCCCCTCACCAGGTTTAACCGAAGAGAGGAGACCGAATCCCTTGGCCAGGGCGTAACTCTTGCCGCCATCCTTCTCTCCCGGCAAAAATACCGCCCACTTCCCGCCCTGCCAAGCCCACAGTGAAGTAATACCCTGACCGGCAGCCAGATCGGCCACAGACATGGCCTGATCACTTTTTAACCCCACCAGATTCCAGCCTCCAGTAAAAGAGAACTTCCCATAAACCGGGGTGCCGGGGATCACCACATTCAGCAAAGAACCACTGTTCACCCAGAATCCCTCTCCAGGATCAATACTGGAGAGCACCGTAAATCCTTTGCCTTTGGCATAGGCCCCCGGGGTTGTTTCACCAGGCAAATACACGGCCCATGACCCCTTGGCCCATTTCCAGACACTAGTCACTTTAGAGGAAGCGCCAAAAACAGTCGCCGCCTGGAATCCAATAGGAGAACTCAACAGACTCCAACCACTACCTACAGCAAGTGCAAACTCCTGCTGTGTCGGCGCAGGGGGGGTAGGAGGGGTAGGCAGAATTGTTGTGCTTGTCGTTGTCGCCGCTCCACTCACCGTTGTCGTCACTGGTGGTTTCGTGGTCACTGTTGTCGTAGATTTAATTGTCGTGCTCGTCGTTGTTGCTGCTCCCCCCACTGTTGTCGTCACTGGTGGTTTCGTGGTCACTGTTGTCGTAGATTTAATTGTCGTGCTCGTCGTTGTTGCTGCTCCCCCCACTGTTGTTGTCACTGGTGGTTTCGTGGTCACCGTAGTCGTAGGTTTAATTGTCGTGCTCGTCGTTATTGCTGCTCCACCCACCGTTGTCGTCACACTACTTGTCGCGACCCCACCACGAACGCACCGAACCTGCAGAGGAAAAAAGGCTGTACTTGCCACCCCTCCCTGGCTGAAATCGACATACCACGCAAGACCCATACTATGCACATCAGGCGTTGATGACCAATACTTAAATGACGCAACAGCTGATGAAAACGTAATGCGACTTGTTGAATTCCCTTTCTCGTAATCAACGAGGGTTGCCAATTCTTTAATTTCCGGCAAGCGCCAGTCGCCCTCTCCTGCCAAGGACAAATTCTCACAGTATGACAGAGCTTGCTGCCAGTCTTTCGGCTGCCCGTCCTCTTGCTGCCAGGTCAACCCATTGGCCCCATCTTTCACGGTGCCATTACCAGCAGCAACCCAAGGGCCACTGAATGCGGAATCACTTCCTCCCCGCACGCACATGACAGAAAATTCATTTTCCGCAGCTTCGGCATACACATAACCGTCCAGAAAATCTACACCCCAGACCCCTCCCCCACCGCTGGCAACAGGTGCTGATGTCCAATACAGAGCTGTTTGAATGTTAGCGAAAAATACCGAATCAATGGCCGGACTGTACTTCCCATAATGGACCAAAGACTGCAACTCCTGTGGAGTAGGTAGCCTCCAATCCGCATGACCAGCATACTTGGCCGTGTTCACAGCCTGAAGAAAAGCTTTGGTGTCTGTGCCGTTACCGCACACTCCGGGGATAGTAACATTTGCAGCCTGACTGGCATTACACCACGTGTAGGTATTATCCTTATCGTGCAGCCCTCCGTCATCGCTCTTAATCGCCCATACCAGACCAGTAACATTATCCCTGGTTGCAACCCAACCGGTAGCGAATGTCGCTGTCGCAGGGAGTGTGACATCATTTACCCCCAGCTTGGTATACGATTGCTCATTGATCCTGTATAAGGCATCTTGTCCGTAAAATGCCTCCCCGGCTTGCGGACATGGAGTGATGGCACCACTCTCTCCATAACACTGGGTTTGGCCCGTATCAGGCACCGCTGCTGCCCAAGCACTACCACCCCCTGGAAACAATACACACAGAAACATCATCCACACCATAATCACAATCCCAGACCATGTATTGCCTCTGCTCATTGTGCCACCTCCTCTCAATTGTCTTGACCATGCATGTAAGCTCAAGGTGTCAACCCCATACATGACGCACGACATATCATCTTTGGAAAAAGAAAAGTAATCAAAATTGTACCTATCCAACATAGCTGATGGATAAGCGGAACGCATCCACCTTTTATCTGCATAGCGAGAGATGATTGGGGATAAAAACAGATAATTCCCCGTCTCTTATAACAACCGGCTCTGGCTGGAATTATCCTTGCAAATGAAGTGCCTGACAAAAAAACTCTCAAGCCTTTCCAACAAAACTTACCTGAAAGACATGCCAATGTCCAGCTACCACGAGTGTTCCAGACAGTCGTGAGGGAAATAGCATAGCCTTGCTTTTGCTTCCCTGGTTATCGAATATCGCTTAACGGCTAAAAGTTTTTGAGAACCGGTCGCCAATTTTTTTTTAATTATTGCCACCAGGATTCAGCGCCATACCGGCCTTGGATAGAGATCAGCAATGCCGAACATCTTCTCACCATCTTTGATGGTCTCGCAAAAAGTCACGGGATGGCTAAGCAAAAGGGCCGATATACAAGGCGCAGTGTGCTTTTGCGAATGAGGCCACACATATGGTGTGCCGAATGAGCAAAAGTGCGCTGCAACGCAGTAGATCGGGCTTTT
>VMSU01000008.1 GCA_013792005.1 Desulfobulbaceae bacterium | reverse complement strand
GGATTTTTTTCATCGCGTTTGCCTATGTGGTTGATTCATGGAAAGTTGAGGTAAACTATCTCTCTCAGCAACCAGAAAAACTACCCTTTTTAGGGTCTGTTGTCAAAAGGAAAAGGGTGACATAAGTTCTCGGGCGTGTCTGTTGGTAAATGATCATCTTTGATTTTTTTCCGGGGAGTCTTCAGGGGGGAGGACACAACCAAGACCTGCGCACTCCGGGCACTCTTCAGTTGTGAGCAGAAATCGGCTTACTCCCTTAAATGAACTGAGCTGACCTGATCCACCGCAGGAGAAACAGACTCTTGTTTGATCAGGTGGTTTTGTCGGTGGGGTATTGGTGGAGGGTGCCATGGTCAGGGGGTATTATCTTGATGGAGGCTTGATGCGTTATGGTAAATTGGTAATTTCCGAGTCCCTAAAGTGTGGCCAGGGCGGTTGCGATCTCGCTGGCGAATTCTGCCACCGCCTGACTTTGAGCTGAGACCAGATCCTGGTATTGATCTCCGTTCGCCTTGACTCGGATGGTTGATTTACGTGTGATGAGAGGTTCTTTGCCCTCGCTGTTGGTGATTGCCCAGCGCGTGATCAGGATGATCTCTCCTCCAAGCTGGCCATCGAATTGGGAGATGGTGACCACCAGGCGGTGACTTGGCTTAAAGTGTTTTGCCCAAGGGAAAAGGGCGGTAGGTGTCTGCTCAGGGAGGTATGCTGCAAGATTTTCCATGAGGACGGAGGCAAAGTCATCGCTTAATGAACCGCTCCAGCGGTTGTAGTCACTGTATGTCAGACGCTGATTGTCAAGCCGGGAGGCGATTTGGGGCCTGCTGAGTGACTCGGGCAGTTGGATGGGGCCAATGCCGAGTGCGAGAATTTTGTTATGGGGGTCTATTTCCGGTCGGTGCTCAGTTGTCGTCTGACTCAAGTTGTAATAGATCACAGGTCGTCTTGCCCCGCCACAACCATAAGTGATCAGGAGGAGCAGCAAGAGCAGGGAAGCGCGGAATAGTCGGGTCGGGCTGTGGGTGGTCATGGCATTTCATCCTCCTTGCCGTGGATGATTGATTCTGGGTGTCGATCAAGATAGTCACTTAGGCTTCGTAGGGAGCGGACCGCCGTTGATATGTCACGCATGGTTTGGCGGAGTTGGTGGTTGGTTGGGGAGTCGCTGCCGAGGGAGTGTTCCATGTCGGCAAGTGTGGTTCGTAGTTGTTCCAGTGCGGCGGTGATGGCAGGTGTCGTTTGGGTATTGACGGTCTCGGCCATGGTGTTGATGTGGGTCATGGTGGTATTGGCTGCCTTTAAAGTCGCCCGCAGATCCTCGCCGAGTGATTGGACCGGGATCTGGGCAATGGCTGTATTCGTTGTTTTGAGCAGGGCGTGTAGGTCTTCGCTGATTTGCTGGAAGGGAATTTTTTCGACTTTGTTTAAGATCGTGCTCAGGCTGTCGGTAAGGAGTTGAAGCTCAGTCTGCCGGGTTGGCAGCACAGGTATTGCGTCTTCATAGGTTATCTTTTGTGCAGGCTGGTTGGGATAAAAGTCGAAATCAATCAGCAGTTGACCTGTGAGTAAGTTGCCATTTTTTAAGACCGCCCTCATTCCACGAGTGATGAAGGTATTAAGGATAGCCTGGCCGTCAGTAGTGTTGAAATCCGGGTCCTGGCCGAAAATGCGTTCCGGTTCAATTCGTAACATGACTGGGGTGCGGAAGCTCATCGTGATACTCTCGAATTTGAGGTTGATGCTGCTGACCTCACCGATCTTGATGCCTTGGAATTCTACTGGAGCGCCTACTGTTAGGCCTCGTACCGATTGGTTGAAGTAAACCTGCCAAGTATCTGTTAAGTGGTATTTTATCTCGTTGACGGCTTTTCGAGAACTGAAGAGTTCAAAAGTGGTGTTCTCTTTTGCTATTGTGCCAGGCCGACCTTGAGGTGGCAGGTCGAAAGAGATGCCGCCAGAGAGAATGGAGGTTAGTGACTCGGTGTCCAGCTTAATCCCGGTGGCATCAAGATTCAATTCAAAGCCGCTTGCGTTCCAAAAACTGGTGTTGGTGGAGATCTGCTGGTCATGGGGGGCGTTGACGAAGATTCTGATATGTACCGCTTGTCCTGAATCATCAAAGCCATACCCGACTACCTGCCCGACCTTGATCTGACGATAACTGACGGGTGAACCGATATCCAATGAACCAAGTCCTTCTGCTTTGAGTATATAGTATTTGCCTGGGTTGTCGGTGGTGATGAAGGGCGCTTCCTCAAGTCCGGTGAAATTTCTGCGTTGGGTGCCGGGGTGTCCGGGTTCCATGCTGATATATGAGCCGGATAGCAGGGTGCCGAGCCCGGAGATCTTCCCTGCAGTGATTCGGGGTCGGACGATCCAGAAACTGGTGTTGTCGGTTAGGTGAGGCTCTGCCACCTTGTCTATCCGCGCTTTAACCACGACCTGCTTCATGTCCGGGCTGAAGGTGATGGTTTCAACTTCGCCAATATCGACATCCTTATATTTAATTTTGGAGGCGCCTTCGGAGATCCTCTCGGCATTCTTGAAGGTGATGGTGATTAGAGGACCTTTCTCTGACCACGATTTGTAGAGGAGCCATCCGGAGATGGCGAGTGCCACCAGAGGCACCAGCCAGACGATAGAAAGTCTTTTGCTGGGGCGGATGGCGGCAGTTGGAGCGTCGTCTCGGGGCAGTTCGTCTTTCTGCGGATCATCAGGCATTGTGGTCCTCCATGCGATCCCAAATGAGACGGGGGTCAAAACTTTCAGCCGCGAACATGGTCAAGATTACAAGCGCGGCAAAATAAGCTGCCCCTGGGCCAGCTTCAATGTTGGCAAAAGCCCCGAATCTGACCAGAGCTACAAGGATGGTGACAACGTAGATGTCAACCATCGACCAGCGGCCGACCAGTTCCGTCAGACGGAAGAGCCGGGTCCGTTCAAGCGGTAGCCAGTCCCAGCCGAAATGCAGTGAGGTCAGAAGAAAGGTCAGGATGAAGAGTTTCATTAGCGGTACAACGACACTGGCGATGAAGATGATTAGCGCGATATACCAGGACCCACTGTCCAGGAAATAGATTACGCCGCTCATGATTGTATCACTTTTGGATGGACGGCCTAATACGGTGGTAGTGGTTATTGGTACCAGGTTGGCTGGGAGATAGAGAATGAACGAGGCGAGTACTAAGGCCCAGCATCTGGGAATGCTGTTGGTCTTGCGAACCCTTAAGCGAGTTCCGCAGCGTGGGCATTGGTGGAACTCTGGCGATGGCAGGTCTGGGCATGGGCAGATAAGGTGGCAGGTATGACAGCTGATCAACCCTGCCTTACGCCCGGTCATTGGCGATCTGTGCACAGGTGGTGTGCTGTGGGCACTTATTGGGGCTGATGTAATCATGGAGAATAATTTCTCGATATGATTCTGATCCAATATGCCTTGGCGGAATCCTTGGGGAGAGAAGTGCTTGGTTGACAGGAGTGTGAGCCAGGTGTTGGTTTATGATTTTTCATGCGTAAACCTAAAAAGAGGATACCATTCCTGATGGACTCGATGTGCTTTTGCCAGTTTAGACCAGACTAGGTGGGGGTCAAGACTGACAGAAGAGGCGGCCAGCACAAAGATCAGCCCAATAAAAGAGTAAAATGACGGACCGGGTATGACGAGTGCCATTTTGGTCAGTTTGACCATAGAGATCAGGATGCCAAGCATGTAGACTTCCATCATTGACCAGGGGCGTAGGCGGAGATACCAGGCGAAGAGCTGGGCAGCCCAGGGGAAGCGGTATCCCAGCCGGAGTGGAGCCAGGACGTAAAGCAGGCTAAGCATGGAGAACAGAGGGGCGAGAAGGCAGGTTACGAGGACTACAGCCCCCATACCTGCCATATTCTGCTGATAGAGGACGACAATGCCGCTGGTGAGGGCTGTTGTCTTGGAAATTCCTTTCGTCGTCATGGAGAGGAAGGGAAAGCTTACTGCGATGACATAGAGAACAAGCCCGGCACTGACCCAGCCCAGAGTTCGGTTCAGGCTATTGAACTGAGTGCGGCGGAGAAAAGCGCCGCAGCGTGGGCATTCGGCAACCACGCCCATTTCAAGCTCGGGGAGTGTAAGTAAAAGATCGCAGTCGTGACAGGCGATGATAGAGTTCATAGGTACGCGAATAGGATGAGAAGTGGTGTGTAATGAATTTTTTATAAAGTACCGTGGATTGGCTGAAATTAGCAAGGGGAAACAGGAAGGTGGCTAAATTGATATCATCGGAGAATGTAGAGTCAGCTTCGGTTGAAAAGAGAGGGGCGGTAATGGTGTTTTTCCTGGGGGCAAGCTGGAGATGGAAGTGCACAGGCGATCTTTTTCATCCCAAAACAGTTTTGCCCGTACTTCAGGGAAAGTATATTATGGAATAAGACCTTCGTATGTTTCGCAAGAAAAGCTGGGACTGATCTCTTGCGAGTGAGTCCCGGCTTTTTAGTGAGGCGGCATATTGAGATGATTCTTGT
>VMSU01000007.1 GCA_013792005.1 Desulfobulbaceae bacterium | reverse complement strand
TTCCTTGAAAACGTCAAAAACCTTGCCTGTTGGGTAGTTTGGAATACCCGTCAACACCGTCACACTATGACCGCGACTCACCAGTTCCTGGGTTAAATCATTCACCCGGAAATTTTCAGGCCAAAAATATTGACTAACGATTAAAATTCTCACAGTGCTTCAGCAGTTTTTCTTCCACACCACACGGTTCACATAATCAGTGTAGCTATGAATAATCCGCACCACTTTGTCTGACACATTCGGCATGCTGTAGTCACCCACTTGGCGAAGCAAGCGCACGTCGCCACGCGGCTGGCTTTCCAGAATGGCCAAGGCCTGCATCACACGATCGGTCTCCAGCCCAACCATCATCACGGCAGCTTCTTCCATACCTTCTGGCCGCTCATGCGCTTCTCGGAGGTTGAGGGCTGGAAAATTGAGAATGGAAGACTCTTCGTTAATGGTGCCGCTGTCTGACAACACTGCTTTGGCAGTGAGTTGCAGCTTGTTGTAATCCTTAAAACCCAGCGGTTTGAGCAATTGCACATTGGCATGAAACATGGCGCCCATCGCCTCAACCCGTTTCTGCGTCCGCGGGTGGGTGGAGACGATGACCGGAATTCCGTAGTGCTCTGCTATCGTGTTGAGTAACATCACCAATTTGCTAAAATTCTGGTCCGAATCAATATTTTCTTCCCGGTGAGCGCTAACGACGAAGAAGTCGCCATCCACCAAGCCCAACCGCTGTAGCACATCGGAGCCCTCAATGCCATCACGATAATAGGCGAGCACCTCACACATCGGGCTTCCAGTCTTAATGATCCGGTCCGGAGGCAACCCCTCCCGCAAGAGGTACTCCCGCGCGATCGAACTGTAAACCAAGTTTACGTCCGCAGTGTGGTCAACAATCTTCCGATTCGTTTCTTCCGGCACCCGCTGATCGAAGCAACGATTGCCAGCTTCCATGTGAAATATGGGGATCTTTCTCCGTTTCGCCGGGATTGCCGCCAAGCAACTGTTAGTGTCCCCCAAGATCAGCACCGCTTCTGGCAGCTCAGTGGCAAGTACAGCGTCCACCTCAATAATAACCTTACCAATGGTCTCGGCAGCATTAGCACCGGCAGCATTAAGAAAATGGTCGGGCTTACGTATTTCCAAATCTTTAAAAAAGATCTCATTAAGTTCGTAGTCATAATTCTGCCCAGTATGTACCAACACATGCTCAGTATGCTCATCCAACTGCGCTATTACACGTGACAACCGAATAATCTCCGGCCTCGTCCCCACCACGGTCATGATTTTCATCTTTTTCATTTCAAACCTTGCAAGTAATTGTGTCAGGATGGGCGCGGTCGAAAATCTCGCTGGCCCAGAGCATCACCACCAATTCCTCCTCGCCCACATTCGTGATGTCATGTGTCCAGCCCGGCACCGTCTCCACCACCCGAAACACATCACCCGACGTAAAAATCTCATACATCTCGTTGGTCACGACATGCCTAAAACCAAAGCGCGCCGAACCCTTGATAACCAGAAATTTCTCGATTTTGCTATGATGATAATGCCCACCACGCGTCACACCCGGGTGCGCCGTGAAACAAGAAAACTGCCCGCAATCGGGGGTTTTTAGCATTTCGACAAATACCCCCCGTTCATCACCATAACGAGGCAAGTCATAGGCAAACCTGGAAGGAGGCAAGTAACCCATATACGTCGCATAGAGGGCGCGCACCAATCCTGACCCAACACGTTCGGAAACCAGACTACTTCGACAGTCCTTAAAAGCCTGAATTTGCTCGGCCAACTCGCCCAAGGTGGTGGTATATTCCGGCACCACCTCACCCCAACGCGCTCCATCTGCCATAGCCTCAAGCGCACGCAAAAATTCAGACACCACATCGTCCACATACACCAAGCGCAACTGCGCCGAAGGGTCATTAATCTGAATCGATAAATCATGGGCAATGTTATGACAAAAGGTCGCCACCACCGAATTGTAGTTGGGCTTACACCATTTACCGAATACATTGGGCAAGCGGTAAATCACCGCGGGGTTGCCGGTTTGTGACGCAAGCTGCTCCACAGCCTTTTCCGCCGCACGCTTGCTCTGCCCATAGGGGTTGGCCGATTCCGCCTGGATGGACGAAGCTAGAATAAGCGGAATCCTACGCCCTGATGCCTGAATGGTCGCGCACAGCGACGCCGTCAAGGACGCATTCCCCGTTACAAAATCAGCGACATTCTTTGGACGATTTTCGCCCGCAAGATGCACAACCGCATCTACCCGCTGAATTTTCTCAACTAGAGCAACGAGATCATCCTCGCGGCCAAACCGCTCCACCTCAACCCCCGGCAATTCCCCAAGGCGAACAGCCAGATTCTTGCCGATAAACCCCTGCGAGCCCGTCACCAATATGCGCATATCATTCCTCCGGGTCAACATGCTCGCCACGAGCGGGCCTGCACGAAAGTAAGCTTCAAGCAAGGCTTCATGCGCCTCGACATCCAGATGCGTCGTGTTATTAGAGCTGTACCTCCCTCGGAAATCTTCACCCCGCCCTGCTCAACAAACTTGCCATAGTTCAAGTCATGCAAATCTGATGACGGCGGGGTTTCCCGTCTCGCAGGCAAACATCTCGACAGAGGTGCAACCGAGGGCGACGGTGACCAAGCCACGCATTTGTAATTCCACGCGCATTACTCCTCGGGCTCGATGTAATTGCCGCGGGCAGCCGCCCGCATGAAGCGCAATTTCATTAACAACTCCTGCATGCCGACAACATCCAGCCGGGTGGTGTTATGTGAATTATATTCGACCGCCTTGGAGATCTCGATTTCGCCCTGCTCAACAAACTTGCCGTAGTTCAAATCACGTAAATCGGGCGGCACACGGTAGTAGCCCCCCAGATCTTCGGCGGAGACCATCTCCTCACGGCTGAGTAACACCTCAAAGAGCTTTTCGCCATGGCGGGTGCCGATGATGTTGACCTCATGCCTAGGAACACCCAAAAGGTCCGTCAAGGCATGCGCCAGTGTTTCGATAGTGGCTCCTGGTGCCTTCTGCACATAAATCTCCCCTGGCTTGCCGTGCTCGAAAGCATACAGAACGAGATCCACTGCGTCATCTAGAGTCATCATAAAGCGGGTCATGTGCGGATCAGTAACGGTGATGGGCTTTCCTGCCCGAATCTGGTCGACAAAAAGGGGAATTACCGAGCCGCGCGAGGCCATCACATTGCCGTAACGCGTGGCACAGATCACGGTAAAATTGCTGGTGCGCGACTTGGCCACGACCACCTTTTCCATCATCGCCTTGGAGATACCCATGGCATTGATCGGATATACCGCCTTGTCGGTACTCAGGCACACCACTCGCTTCACGCCGCAGGTGATGGCCGCCTCCAGCACATTCTCAGTGCCCAGCACATTGGTTTTCACGGCCTCCAGCGGGTGAAACTCGCACGACGGAACCTGCTTCAGCGCCGCGGCGTGGTAGATAAAATCCACGCCGCGCACGGCATTGAGCACCGATTGGTAATCCCGCACATCCCCGATGTAAAACTTCAACTTCGGATCGTGGTACTTCTTGCGCATGTCGTCCTGCTTCTTTTCGTCGCGGCTGAGAATACGGATCTCGCACAGATCGGAATCAAGAAAGCGACGCAGTACGGCATTACCAAAGGAACCGGTGCCGCCGGTGATTAAAAGAATGCTGTTTTTAAACATAAGCAAAATTTTCCTGAATAGTTCAATTTAGAGAGTTACAAAAAAGCAGTAGCTTCAGCACATAAAGTATCTTTCTCTACACGGGTCGGATACTGAATCAACACTGCCCTGTACTTCCCCTTGAAGACGAACAGACTGCCAGCCGCAGCGCCGATGATGCCGTGGCGGCGGATCAGACCCTGTATATCTGCGAGACTACCCGCCCCACCAAGTACCGACAGCGGCACACTGACGGCCTCGCGCACCTGCTCGATCAACGACAAATCGTAGCCCTTCATCACACCATCGTGGTCGATGGAATTGACCAGGATTTCTCCCGCTCCCAGCGACTCGACCTTGCGGGCAAAATCCACCGGATTGAGGCCGGTGGCGCAACTACCGTTGTGGGTAAAGAGTTCGTAGCGCCCCAAGAGGCCGGCCTTTTTCACATCCATCACTACCACAATGCTCTGGTTACCCACCCGCCGGGACGCCTCGGCGATCAGTTCCGGCGACTGAACCACAGCGCTGCTGAGGGCTACCTTCTCCACGCCCAGACTGATAATGCGTTCAATCTGCTCAGCCGTCTTCACCCCGCCCGCGTAGCACAGCGGCATGCGGCACTCAGCGGCAAGGTTAGCGATCTGGGCGTAGTTCGGTTCGCGCCCCAAGACGGTGGCGTCGATGTCGACGACGATCAATTCATCGACCTCTTTCTCATTGAAGATGCGAACTGCGTTGATCGGGTCCCCGACATATTTCGGTTCTGCGAAACGGACGGTTTTGATTAAGCCGCCGTTATGTACCAACAAACAAGGAATGATTCGAGGTCGGAGCATCATTTACAACTCAGCGAAATTCTTCAATAACTGCACGCCCCACTGATGGCTCTTTTCCGGGTGAAACTGCACCCCGAAGATGTGCTCATTGCAGACCGCCGAGGTGAATGACCCGTTGTAGTCGGTGGTAGCCAGTGTCTGCGCCGGATCGCCTGGGGCAAAATAGTAGGAATGCAAAAAGTAAAAACGCGGCGCCTCTAGCCCTTCGAACAAACAATTATTCGCCGATGGTGTCACATCGTTCCAGCCCATGTGCGGCAGGTGAGTTTTGTGCTGGAACTGGGCTTCATCAAAACGCTTCACTTCAGCATCAAACCACCCCAAACCGGACAACTCCCCCTCGTCGCTGCGTTTGGCCATCATTTGCATGCCCACGCAGATTCCAAGAATAGGACTCTGCTGTTTCAGCACCAATTCATCTAGAGTTTCGCGCATGCCGGAATCCTCGAGTTTTTGCATGGCCCAATCGAAGGCGCCGACGCCGGGAAGGATAATCTTGTCCGCCCCGGCCAGTTCGTCTGCGGTTTGCGCCACCTGGACGGGGATGTTCAGGCGTTTGTATATGTTGGCAAAAGCTTGGATGTTGCCCAAGCCGTAGTTGATAAGGGTAATCATCAAAAGGCGCCGCCGCGGCGGCCGATTTTTAGCAAAGAAACTGTCTTTTCAATCAGCCCCAACAGTTTTTGCTGGTTGTGATAATCCCAGTAGAACTTCTTGGGCATCTCGTGGTAGCCACGCAGTTCATCCGGCGCAATGCCGAGTTTGGTAGCGATGTATTCGAAGTCCTGGGTGATGAATGCCGGGTCATAGGGTGGTTTATCGAGTTCGTGCAATGCCTCATTCCGGGTCATCTGTCCGGTCAAGATCAGACTGGAGAATTGGCAACGACGCACGTCGAAGCCGAATCGGGTCGGCAGCCAATACCCCTCATAAAAGCGGGTGAAGCGTGATTCAAAGTGCTTCTGCGGGTATGGTTTCCAGCCGTATTCTTTTGCTAACAGATCAACGGCCAACTGTTTCGTGTAAGGCATGAAGTTAAGTGGTTTAAGGACCTTCACTCCCTTGAAATAACGCAGGTAGAGTTTGTGGCGATACACAGAACTGAACGGATAGGTTCGCATCGGGACCGTGCCGAACTGCTTGATGACATCACGAATCTGGGCCATGTCTGTGCCCCAGTAATAAAACTGTGATGGCATGATCACGCACTCTGTCGAGATATTTCCGCCATTCAATATAGTCTTGATGCCATATTTCTCCGCGAACTGGTATAGCACTGCAATGAAGGCATGATCCTGTGGAATGTCAATGTGGGGGACGCCCGACTTGAACCAGGCCAGTTGGAAGTCCCGCATTTCTTCCCAGTTGATGACCTCGGTGTAGAGATCCAGCCCCAGTTTGTCCACCAACACATGGATGTTGTGAACCGCCAGTTCGGAATTCCAGCCGCCATCCACATGAAACACCAGCGGTCGCAGGCCGAACTGCGTCACCATGCTATGCAGCATATAGGAACTATCCACCCCGCCACTCAGGCCCAGCAAACAGTCGAAATCCTGACCCTTGCCGGCTTTCTTGATTGTCTCTACGTGTCGCTCAAGTTCCTGCCTGCCCGACTCGTCCGGGTGCCAGTTGGGCTGTACTACCTTGTGAAACTCCCAGTAATGACTTGAGATTCCATCCTTGTCGAAGGTGATGCCCGGGACAGATGTGTCCATCACCGTTTTGGTGCAGATTTGATATTTCATAAGTTCCGGTCGTTTTTCAAACGATATGTCTCGGCGATAAAGGCAAAAGTTTCTTCTGCACAACGGTTCCACGAGTATTGCCCCGCGAGCTCTTTGGCTCGCCGAGCAATACTCATGCACAGCTCAGCGTTGGTTATTATTTGCTCGATCGCCTTAGCGATGGACTCGGGATTCTCCGGGTCGAAGTAAACACCGCCATCCTCCAGCACCTCGGGCATGGGCCCGCGATCGGAGCAGGCAATGGGAAGGCCGGCAGCCATGGCTTCTACAAGGGTATTAGGCATGTTTTCACAACTGGAGGCGAAGATGAAAATATCCGCCTCGCTTAACAAGCTTGGTAATTCACTCTGTCGGACATAGCCTACTTCCCGCACGAACAAATGCTTCGGATCGGACAACTCGATTTCCTCATCGAGCCATTTTTGTGATTTTGTCAGAGCATCAACATTGCCACCACCGGTCAAGGTCAATTGAACATCGAAGCCACGGTCCCGCAGCAACCTGATTGCTCGAACTACATACCACTGATGTTTGTAGGGCGCCACATTCGACACATACAGACTGCGAATAGGGCCTTTGGCATTTGTCGGCCATGGCCGCGTTAACACGACATCGGAAAAGTCGGCACCTACGCCATGGGGAATGAGGCCCACACGGGCTAGCGCCCCACAAGATTGCTGGATCACCCCCGCAGCATAACGAGTCAGAAACACGGCTCCCGTTGCAGCCCGCAGCGAAGCGTTCTGCATATAGCGCAGCAGACCCAAACGCATGCGAGCCTTGCTCCAACCAAAACGCTGCATTTCCCCCTGCTCATAGGAAAGCATATCACGACTCATCGTCACCGCCGGATGAAAGCGGCAAACCGTACCGGCATCCACATTCAGCAACACATCGCAGCCTGATCGGCGCAAAGCCTTGGGCAGAGAAAAACGCTCCCACCAAAGTTGGCGAAGCATCGACCGTTCTAGTTCTGTTGGGTAGTGTTTAATCAGCCAGGATGGGTTGGGCAACGCATCAATCAGTTCCCGATAGCTCCAAACATGCACTTCGATAAAACCATGCGATATAGGATCACCCTCTGTCAAGATGCCAATCAAATGTGCCCTTGCTCCACCAGAACGGGCGCGGGATGCGTTGATACCAAGAAGCATCTTACTTGCGCGCACGCCCGACTAGATGTCCGGCTTTGAGCACCTCGATTTCCTTCAAGCCCGCCTGCTCCAGCCACATCCGTACAGTGGCTGCATTCTGTGGGTTGTCGTAGGTCGGCGATAGCCAATCGAAGGTGTCGAGCAACGCCCATTCGCGCAATTGAACTTCACTGAGCGGCAACAGCCCTTCGTAATTGGCCACGGGGACCAGTCGCTTGAGCAGCTTGCCAGCCACGGGAATGCGGCCCAGAGCGCGACTTACTGGCAATAACAGTGGCACCAGTCGTTTCAGCAGGGCAAACATTTGCGGCTTATCCATCCGCCGGGTCAGCGGACGCAGCCAGTAATAGGGTAGCAGCCGACTTTTGAACGATTTCTCGTAATAGTCAACACAGAGTCGTCCCCCCCCTGCAACCATGGGCGGCAAGGCCGCAAAAGCCTTTGCTACATCAGGGGTGTGCTGTAGCACGCCCAGCGAATACAAAAAAGTAAAGGATTCAGGCACAAAAGGCAAGGCATAGATATCGCCCTGCACCACATGCAGATTCGGGTGGTGCCGCAGATTGGCGTAGCAGGCATCGACCGCGCTGGAATAGTCCAGCGCAACAACCTGCGCTCCGCTGCTTAGTGCTATCTCTGCGAAACGCCCGGAGCCACAACCCACATCCAAAACCCAGCGATCTTTCATCTCGGCTGAGCGCCAAGCTGTGGCCTTCCAGAAGCGCTCGGCCGAGATCGTATGGCCGGAATGGCTGTCGAGCTGGGTTTTGGAGAAATGGTTCCACTGCAAACCAAAGTTATCGGCATAGTTGGACTCCGGCACGAAACGGGGAACGCCGTTGCGTATGGGATAGCGACGTTGACCATCTTCGCTCACCAACCAGCCGCTGTTGATGTAATCCTCAGTGCCTGCGCCCAACGATACTGCCGTTTTCAGCGGTTCCAGCATCAGGGGCTGGCCGCTTTGGGGGCAACGCAAGCGTGCCAAGAGTGCGGGTTTCATGGTTTCGTCCTTTTCGTCATTGTTTATCACATCCCCACCCCATACTCCCGCCGCCACAGCTCGAACTGCACCAAGGCGAACAGGCGCTCACCGTTACGCAATCCCCGATCCTGCCCTTTCAGCAACCCCTGTATCGTGCGTGTATCGAACAGACAATCGGGGCACAACAGGGTGTCCCAGAATAAGTCGCGAAACGGCCCGGCCTTCAACCACTCGTCTAGCGGGATAGAAAAACCTTGCTTGCGCTGTTTGTCGAATTCCGGCGGTAGCACGCGGGCGGTGAGGCGCTTGAGCAGGATTTTCTTGTCGCTCACGGTGGCCTTGAGGTGCGACGGCACTCGCCCAAAGGCGAACTCGATCAGCCGATAGTCCAAAAACGGCGCACGCACCTCAAGGGAATTGTGCATGCTTGCCCGGTCCACCTTCACTAAGATGTCTTCAGCCAAATAGTCAGTGAAATCCATGCGTGTCGCCCGCTGCAACAGGTTAGCCTGGGCGGGGATGCGCGCACAACGGATGTCTTCGGCCTCCAAGGCATAACCGGCATGGCCGTGCATCAATTTTCGACGGTTGGTGGGGTCAAAAAAGCTTGCGATTGACGGTAGGTCACGCCGCAAATCGTTGCCCAACGCCATGAGCCAAGTCCGGATATTGCTCATCGCGAAACCTAACGGTAGTAGGTACTCCGCAGCCAGCGCAACCTCGTGGCCCAGCAAACCGCGGATGCGTGGCAAGCGCTGCTGCATCCATAACAGGCGGCTGTAGTGGTCATACCCTCCAAACAACTCATCGGCCCCATCGCCCCCCAGGGCCACGGTGCAATGCTGACGCACTAATGAACTCACCAGCCAAGTGGGGATCATGGACGAATCCACCATCGGTTCGTCGAACTGCCGCACCAAGCGGGGGATAAGATCAGCCGTCGTGGGCTCGGCCACAAGTACTGTGTGCTCGGTGCCAAAATGGCGGGCAATCAGGCGTGCGTGAGGGGTCTCGTCCAACTTGCCGTGGCCGGGAAAGCCGATGCTGAAGGTACGCACCTGACTGGAGCGACGCACGGCCATCGCGGTGACAAGGCTGGAATCCACCCCACCACTGAGCAGCACACCCACCGGCACATCCGCGACCAGTTGCCGCCCAACAGAATCTTCCAGTAGGGCCTCCATTTCATCCAGCAACACGGTTTCATCCACCGCGCCGCCAACGGAAGCCTGGAGGGCCAGCTCCGGCAACTGCCAGTAACGCCACACCCGAGCCGTATCCTGACGCAGGTCGAAGGTCATGGCATGGGCCGGGGGCAGCTTGTTAAAGCCCTGTAAGATACACCGATCGCCTGGGATGAAACCCATGGCCAGATAACAGTCCAACGCCGCCGAGTCGATGCGCCGCGGCAGGGCAGGATGGGACATCAGTGCCTTGAGTTCCGAAGCAAAATAGAGAGCGCCACCATCCAGACGATAGAAGAGCGGCTTTTCCCCCGCACGATCGCGAGCCAAGAAAAGCAAACCACGCGGTCCGTCGTAGAGGGCAAAGGCAAACATGCCATTTAGCCGCGAGAGGCACTCTGTACCCCAGGCGTCATAGGCTGCCAGCAGCACCTCGGTATCGCTATAAGAACGGAAGGCATAGCCGCAATGCTTCAGCTCGCCGCGCAGCTCCTGGAAATTGTAGATCTCACCGTTGAAGACGATGGAGAGTCCTCGCTCTGCCAAGTGCATAGGCTGATGCCCGGCTGGAGTGAGATCCATGATCGACAGGCGCCGGTGGGCCAACCCCACACGGCCATCCGCCGACCACCACTCTCCGGCATCGTCCGGACCGCGATGGGTCAGAGTATCCCGGGCGATGCGGAGCCAACCACTATCGGGTTGGGGATTATGGGAGGCGATTCCGACTAGACCACACATGAAGGTATACTTATAATTGAATGATTAAGGGGCGTTGGGAGAGCTACAGAAGCATGATTTAATCAATCAGGGTTTGCGACATTCAATGGCAAGACCCTCGGGTGTTTCCGGATTCCCAAACTGATGATTCCGCTCCGGCCTTAAAAACATCTCGTCCTCACACACGCCTTGTTGAAAACTTTTGATTTCGACAAAGCCATGATCGGCCAAGGCAAGAGTCAAGCCAGATTCATCCCACATCCAACGGTGCGCACTTCCCCCGAACGCTTCGACCAATCGGCGACGGATACTACTTCTCGATTCTTTCACTCCTAAACACGTGCCCATACAGAACTCGTAAGACGCCTTTGTAATCCGATTAGAATCACCCGATGTTTGCGCCTGTCGATAATTTGTGATGTGGTAAGCCAAATCTGGGACCACGATACGAAATATCCCTCCCCCCACTTGAGATATGCAAAAGAATTCTTTAAAGCTGTCAAGCAATCCACATATGAAAGATGCTCGAGAACGTGCGAGCAAAATAGTCCGTCCACACTCTCGGGCTTTAGAGGCAATCCTTTTACAATATCGCCATATTGGATGTCGCTATCAAAAACGCAATTAAGTTTAGATCGCAGTAATCTTCCCAAAATGGAGATTTTTTGAATACGGAGTGTGGGCGAAGCATCGAAGTTCAACCAACCCGGGATTGCTTCATTCCCAGCGCCGTACTGCACATAAAGTTTGTTCTGTTCTGTCATGTCAATTTTGGATTGCGATTGATAGTAAATTAGCCGCCGAAGTCTGGGGCGATATCCGATGTGAGAGCATATGTGAGGCCTCTGCCATTGTCATCATTTCCTGATTAGATGAACCAATTATCTGTAGCATTCGTCCTGCCAATGCATCGGCATCATTGGTCCTGAACGAGTAGCCATTCAGACCGGAGATCAGAAAGGTACTCGCCGCACCAACCACATCGGAGACGATGAGTGGCATGCCAGCTGCCGCGAACTCGTGAACTACCACCCCCCAAGGTTCGCCGCGACTGGGAAGAATAAAGCAACCGCCATGGGCAACCTCTTCCATCAGCCGCTCGGGCTGCATGAAATCCTTTACCACCACCCCAGGCTTGTCTTGCAGAGTCGCTTTTAATGAGCCATTGCCGATCAGGAGCAATTCCCAGTCACGTTTGCTGTCACCCAACGTCTGCCAGGCTTTCAACAAGGTATCCAGCCCCTTGATCGGCTCAAATCGACCAACAAACAAAAATCGATGGGGATAGCTTTGTTGTTTCTCTTGAAAACTCCCCTGATAGGCCTTTTCAAACAGGCACAAGTCAGCACTATAAAGGTCATAGATGATATTTTTTTTATCAAACCCCAATCGATGTGCATATTCGAACTGATAGGCTCCTGACACCCACGCATGCGAATAATAGCGAGAGAAATAACCCAAGCTACCCAACACAGCAGCCACATTCTGCCGCAAAGTCCCGTGCCACTGATCATCAAAACCAGTCACGACTATTCGGCCTTGCGATCGCAGCCGACGGGCTACCGCCATATAGACCTTATCCTCCCAACCAGATATCACCGTAATCGCGGGGGACAATTCTTCCGCCAAGCACTGAATAGCTTCAATGCTCATCTCCGATCGCTTGTACATATGCACATTAGAGCACGGCGGGGCCTGATAGGGGGTGAGTTTTTTGTGATCCCAGTGTACCACATGCACCTCGGCACCGCGCTCCACCAGCGCACGGATCGTGGCCATGGTGTAGCCCGTGACCTCGGCATAAAGATAAAGGATTTTCATCGGGCCGACAGTAACTGCTGAAAATACTTGATAGTTTCTTTGAGCCCGTCTTCCAGTGAGACGGTGGGGTGCCAATCGAGTTTCTCTCCGGCCAACGAAATATCAGGCTGACGCTGTTTGGGATCATCGGTGGGCAGAGGCATAAACACCAATTTAGATCTCGAGCCCACCAACTCCAGCACCTTATCGGCCAGCTCCAGCATGGTAAATTCACCCGGATTACCCAGATTCACCGGGCCAGTAAAACCGGGTTCGCTGTGCATCACGCGCACAAAACCCTCTATCATATCGTCCACGTAGCAGAAAGAACGAGTCTGCTGACCGTCGCCATAAATGGTGATGTCTTCACCGCGAATCGCCTGCACGATAAAATTACTTACTACCCGCCCGTCATTGGGGTGCATACGCGGTCCATAGGTGTTAAAAATACGCACAACCTTGATGTCCAACTGGTGCTGGCGATGGTAGTCAAAAAACAGCGTCTCAGCGCAGCGCTTGCCCTCGTCGTAACAGGAGCGGGGGCCGATCGGATTAACCCTCCCCCAATAGTGTTCTGGTTGTGGATGTATTTCAGGATCCCCATAAACTTCGCTTGTAGAAGCTTGCAGAATTCGCGCCTTCACTCGCTTGGCCAACCCCAGCATATTAATTGCCCCATGAACAGTGGTCTTGGTCGTCTGTACCGGGTCGTGCTGGTAATGAATGGGGCTAGCGGGACACGCAAGGTTGTAAATTTGATCCACTTCCACATAGAGTGGGAAAGTAACATCGTGACGTATCATCTCGAAATTCGAATGGCAAAGCAAATGAGTGACATTTGGCTTCGTGCCGGTGAAAAAATTATCAACGCACAACACATCATGGCCATCCGCGATTAGGCGGTCGCAGAGATGCGAACCCAAAAAACCTGCACCACCGGTGACTAAAACACGTTGCATTTGATTCCCTTTGTTGATTACATGTTTGTTAGTTCATCCCAGGCGGGGAAAAAACTCCGCGCCCGGGTCGCTACACCAAAGCCATCGAACCATATCCACCGAGTTACCTTCTCAGCAATATGTTTTCCGAATCACTGGGGTTGCCGAGCAACAGCTACATCTTCTCTACCAGGTCCGCGTGGCAGAGTTTCAAGATAACAGATGAAGTTACAAATAACCTGTGATTATCCAAGGAGGCCGTCAGTGATATTCAAGAAGCAATTAGGGCTTGAACCAAATGCACGTATCAAACACCCCATTGCTTGTCCATATATGACGCCACACAGATACTTCCTTTGCAAAAGCAGCCCAAATATCGGATGCAGCACCATCTCGAGAACGCTTAGAATCTGGTGAACGGGTGTGATCATTCGGCAAATACCAATTTATATTATCAACAACAATTATTCCGCCAGATTTTATTTTTGATAACATTGTGAGCGCACATTGATCTCTAGCTACGCCATCAATCAAACAAAAATCAATTGAATTATCGGTAAATAGCGTAGCTTGACGTGCATACTCAGACTCGTTATCATACTTACGATAATCTACTACCGATGAAAGACCTGCTGAGTGAATAAGGCTCCTTACTTTCTCATACCAGACGCTATCACTTTCGACTGACGTGAGATGTCTCATGCGCTTTGCAAGCCACAATGTTGATCGGCCGGAACCAAATTCAACTCCAATATCATCTCTTTTTATCAACTCATTAAGCAACCAGATCGAGCGCGAAGTGAGCCAAGGTTGCTCCGGATTTATTACTTCGTAGCACCAGACAAACAGGCGATCTCTGATATACTGCGGAGTTAAGTGATTAAACCTTCTGTTCATCATGATCCTCAATTATTTGTAAATTCGTTTTATTCTTGCGCAAGTTTTTCGAGAACTTGCGCGTACCTTTCAGCGCAGACATCAACATCTAAATCATCAAGAAGTCGCTGCCGAACCTTCATCCGATACAGATTTAGATTGTTTAATACTTTATTTAAGGCTGAAAACATCTGTTCGAAATCAATGTCTTTTTCTTGAAATTCGTAGCGGTGGGCAGCGAAATGTCCGTCTTTCCAATCATCCCAATCGATCAATTCGCCTGCATCATGGACTATCTCCGGAACGCCCCCGCTTGCTATACCTACGACCGGTAAATGATGAGCCATGCTTTCAACAACCGCGTTCGGACACGGATCTCGGAAAGAAAAACACAAACAACAATGCGCTTCAGAAAGAATTTTAGTCACCTTTGGATCAAAATCATCAAAAGGCGGATAAATATCCACGAGTCCAGAATTCATGATTAAGGACTGCATATCATCTGGTGCGTATTTTGGCACCTTACCATTAAACCCTACAACGTAAAGCCTTACAGGAAGATGTTTTACCTCACTCAACCATTTAACAAACTTTAGAATCTGATAAATTCCCTTTGCTGGAGCTTCGCTATAAATCACACACAACTTCAAAAGATCTGTTTCATGATAGTCACTAGAAATGATGTCCTGACGCGACCTCGAAGCATTTCCGATTACACTATGATTTTTATTTGGGAAATACCTTTGATGCACCTGTTTAGAGAAAACAGATTGATAAACAATATGGTCTGCCAATAGAATGCGGAAAAACCCTGTATAGTTGTCATCAAGAAGGTTGGCAATATCAGAGGTTATATTTTGCGTCATTTTGAAGCGCGCAAAGAATGTCAGTAACATCCGTGTGGGCCACCAGAAATTCTCCAAAAATGCAGGCGAGATTCTGTCCCACCAAAGGCCATCGACTCGAAGGACTACTTTTTGCCCCCTTATCTTCGCTTTCACGATTTCGCTAACTGGCGCTGAGATATTAAATAGAATTGCGCTAGGCTTTTCATCGAGCGGAATTGACCTAGTCTTCAATGCCGCGCAAAGATCCCGATAGAATCGCTGACCTGACGTTGTTTTTGTGGGGTCGAAAAAAACTCCAAATCTACCATTATTCATTTTTGACAACTTTCCGATCGATAGAAAACCTGGAGATTCAGGAGATTACATATCCGCTTTATGGATAAATTATCCCCTGTAACCTTACGGTAACAGGCACTTTGGTTATTAAATATCATTCAGGATTGCGGTACGTCCACGACTACCTCTTCGAGGTAACAATAGAACTATCGAGTAATGCAAACGAGCTTATCATAATGCCTTTGAATAGTACCTAAAAAACGGCAGGGATATTCATGCTGCTATATCCTCAAACACATCAAGCGCAATATCTCTCAAGTGTGTGTGAATGACGATATTTACGATTATAAAATCCCTCGACACGTTGCAACAAGCTATTCCGTGCCTCGTTAATATTAACGTACGACTCATGAGCCAATGGCCACACTCCTACCACCACCTTGGCTGACGACGAAATCCATGAAATATCCTGCTATCGGTGGACTAAAAAAACGGCCAACGAATCATTTTTTTCGAAGAATTAACAAGGAAGAGTGCCCAACATACCGGCCGATTATCAGATCCATGACCATACTGATGCCAGTCCCTACCCGTGAAGGGAAATGGTCAAGAAAATGCTGAGCAGCCGCAATATTAGGCCAATCTTCGATAAGCCCCATCAACGAACTTGAACCTCGATGCTCTACCAGTGCGAATCCAAGAGACTCAAACTTTGCCTGCACATCGGATGGGTTAAGCGCAAACTGATAAAAATCGGTCATCGTCCCAATATCTCCCGATAATTGCGGATATTTTCCTGCCGCAGCGCGTGACTGACGGAATGGATTGAACGAGGGAAAGCTTAGAAAGAGATAACCACCCGTGCGCAACACGCGCCGCATTTCGCACGCAATAGCGTCGTAACCCTCGGAGAAGTGTTCTATCACGCCAAAAGACCAGTAGCCATCGCAGAAACCATCCTCACAAGGGAGATGACGCACATCGCCTACGGTCACATTCAGATGGGGCCAATTTTCGTTAATTGCCCGCACGACCTTCGGCGCATAATCGATACCGGCGACCTCATACCCGGCATTGTGAAGCGCATAGACCACATCGCCAAGGCCACAGTCACTCTCCAGCACACGTGATCCGGTCGGCAGATAACGGCGCGTAATGCGGACGGTCAAACCGTGGCGAGGTGGGCTGGAAAAAGTGGCCTTCGCCGATGTTTCCCATTTCTGATCCCAGAACTGCTCATTGGCCTCACAGTCAAGATACAGCAATCGATGGTGGAGGGGATCGTAGAGTTTTTTTCGCATATGGATAGTCGCCAATTTAATTTACGAATGTGGCCTGCTCCAATGGCCGCGACCAACCCCAGCCGGCAGCGATAGCGACCGGTACAATAAAGATTGTGCTATTATAAAGGTAAGGCACTGTCATGCCAATCAAAAACATCGGACCGACAATGAGATAGAATAATATCCGCCCGGACCGTTCAAATGAACGGATAAGCCCAATGCGCATACTTCGCAATAACAATAAAAACAAGATTACAGCCAGCATGCCCCCGATAACGCCACCCGTAGTGGTGTACCAGAGAAAGGTAGCATGTGGATTGGCTTCTGCTGGTGATGCCTCCTGTGCGGCTTTATCGCTCCTGTAAACATCGGTCGCCGTCATGGCATCATAAAACCCTGAGTACCCAACACCGAAGGGGTGCTTGGCAATAATCTCGACCGTACCAATAAAATAACTTGCTCTTTGCATGTTGCTGTCACTAACCACCCAATCCTTCCGCTGAATTAGGCTTTGGATCGATTGCAGGTTCTCCCGCACACCGGGGGAACACAAACCTATTAACGAGAAAACCAGAAGAAGGGGTAACCATGAGATGCGGATACGCCTCACACAACCCCTTGCAAAATAACCGCGTTGCCTTGCTAAAAAAAAGATGTAACCCCATGCGGCGAGGCCCAAGGCACCAGACACCCACCCAATACGCGAATAGCTGAGGCCAGCCCCGAATGCACACACTAACGCTGTTGCGATCGAAAAGAGCTGGACCATCCAATTTGTAGAACGGAAGAAAAGCCACGCCGCAAGATGAATGGCTATGGCCATCCAGACTCCAGGTGTGTTTTGCCCGTGCAACAACAGGATTCCATTCACGATAAAAGGGTTTTGGAATGACTCCACCAAATTGATGACCGTTCCTGCGAAAACCCCCAGAATCAGCATGAACAAGGGGAAATCGCCCATTTGCCGTGTCCATCGAACCACCGCTATCAGCATTACTGCCAAGAGCAAGAGCCTGAAGGTCCGGCCAATATCCTGTAGTGGCAAAGGCGCGTCCAGTGAAATCAGGCCACACCAAAGTGCAAGGACGATTAAGCAGACAGCTGCCTGCCTTGTAGGGACACCGACATTTAGCAGCGCCCGTTGCACGAAACGCCAACCATATATAGCAACCCACAAAATAAAGAAAATCTCGTTGAGCAAAACATTGCCAATGCCTATTCTCTTCGCCCACCAAGGATACTGTTGAGCGACCTCCTCCGAAAACGGCACCGGAAGGCAGAAGACTAATGCGCCGTAGAACAAAATGAACGCAACCAGAAGACGTTCGGGAACGCTGATTTTGACCGACGATATCTGGATGGCGCTTGGCATCAGAGAAGAGTCCTTGAGGCTACTCAGGCACAGGGACGGCAGCAGAACACACTAGCTCATCCTTGGCGCAAGGCTAATTTTTTTTAACGACAAACAGCCAAACCTTATTGGCGTTATTTGATTTGGTAGATTTGATAATTTCTATCGCTATACGATGTTTAAACCAGTCACACAATAGATAAGGCAAATAGTAAGGATTGGCTCCAAAAGGGTCCATTTGGCCTGCACCTTGAGGGCCGTGCGCCTCAGTATGCTCTATGAAGAGCAAGCCTCCCTTTTGTAACTGATCAAGCCAAGTCGATAACGCCACCTGCGGTTTCCAACTTTGATCAAGCGAGTTAGTGTATACAAAATTACACTTATCTATCCATTTATCATTGCTATCATGGAAATCCCATTGCATCGATCTTGAAAACTGACTTGCTGTTTCAGAAATATCTGTACCGATGATTTCGACTTCAAGTTTATCTGCAATGTAGTTTTGCTCGAACCCATTTCTGGTGCCGTGACAAATAGCAAACAATGATTTGTTTCCTGGAAATTCATTCTTAACTTTCTCAATCACAATATCGAGCGTCGTCTCGTCGGCCCAAACGTCATAAAGCTTTCTCTTGTTGTGGAATTCCTGCACGTATCTGTATTCTTCATATGAAGAATATTCGTGCAGATAAAATTCTGCATGTTTCTTTCTCATTTCATAACCAAACACATTCAAAAAGCCATTAACCAGTTTATTGAGTAGCAGCATGATATTCATATTGACTCCGCCAAGTATTTTATATTTTTAATCCAACCTGCCCACTCACAAATGACGGTAGCTCGCGCGATTGACGGGATCCTCGACATAAGAACGAAGAGCATGGAAACAATTAACGAACTGGCCTAGCTCCTCCGGCTTGATTGGTCGGCCCCAATCATTGATTCGACCCGACATGTAACGCGCCATATAGGCAGCATAGGCATCAACAATCTCTTCCTCGGTTGGATGTGGCAGTGCGAGCATACGCCGAATCTGTTCATACAGCTCATCGGGACGCTTTGCACGCTCAGTTCGTGGAAAATGTTGGTAGGGCGAATCACCGAAAATCAAAACCGGCTTACCACGCAAGGCAGCCTCGAGGTTAGATGTACCCGTAATTCCAACTACAAGGGAAGCCCGCTCAAGGAATGGCAGGCTGGGGACAAAGGGACTAGCGACACGTACGTGATGACGATGCATTAACCGTTGCAATTGCGAACGGCTATAGTTGGCTGGATCACTAAAGTGTAACTTGACAACCAATTCAACATCGGCGGGCATGGAAAGCGATAATTGAGTGATAAAAGAAATCTGATCCTGGTAGAAAGGCGCCCAAGTATCAACCATTGATTCTGGTGACATATGAAACGGGAAGTAAACATAACGTCCTGATGGAGGCACACTCAACATACTGCCTGACGGCAAGAAAAAACTATTAATAGATCGTCGAACAATATCTCTTGTCCGTTCCCATAATGTCGGGGCCGTAAATCGATCTACTCCATGAACGTTTCTTTTTAAAACCCGATTAATAAAGTTTGATCCATGCAGTATATATTGCTGCACCCAATTCTTGAAAGAAACAGGAGCCCGGTATGCTATCACACGCTGCCCACCGCACCTCACATTTTGAATGATGGCTTTAGCATCCCTCTTCAACCCATCATCCACTGGCCGCAAAATAGGCACGATCATATTTGGAGTTAAACCGAAACAAAAACCGGTCAGATTGTCTGGAATAACCGGAAATGCCATTGCCACCCAAGGGATACCCAAAGACTTTGCGACAGCCAAACTGATACCCGAGTGAATACAATCGAATGATGCGAGCACAACGTTAGGTTGCAGTTTTTTAATGTTTTTCTGTATTGAGCGAGCAAGTAACGTTGCATAGCCAAGCGATTCACGCTCCGAGCGGTGTCTAATATAAGGATCGCCCTGTACCATACTTTTAACTGTAGGTATGCCAACACCCTCCAGACTCGCCAGCAACTCATGGTCGGGAGCAGGCAGCGGATCCTCCTTGGTCTTCGATAATGCGACGAACTTCAGTTGCGGAAATTGTTTTTGAGCGTAAGAAATTCGCGATGCATCTCCGACTAGACCATGGATGAAATCAAACCCAGTATGCTTTTCTATGGGAGCGAGAAGGGAATCTATGAAATACGGCTCCCAACCTACGGTAAAGACTTTAAATTTCATGTTGTCGTCAGCCAATTGTTGAGGTTTGTTCTCACTCACGCCATTTTTTCGAGTGCTGTAGGCAGTTCTCCGAGTGTTTTCACTGGGTGTACTTTCAGGGAGCAAGCAGGCGGTTAAATCTTCATCAAGGTGATGCCATCATTATCACAGTACCCCCATAGCGATGGCGGCTCTAGCAGCGCCCGATCACTGGCAGGGTATGTATCGCTATCCACGCGCTCGGAACGCCGGGATGGGAATAGGTCCGTCAAGCCAAGACTCAGGATGGGCACCGAGAGATCGAGCCTGCGCAACTCGCTTAAAGGCATGCGCAAAAGCAGAGAGCACTGTCGTTACTGATGATTCATCGAGAGCTGCTGAAATATTGAAGGTGGTGAGGATCAATACGCCTCGACGAGTAACCTCTTGCACCCAAAGCGCCCTGGTCGCCGGATCATCGACGCCGTTCTCGTCGACGAACGAGAAAAGTGCCCAATGCGGATGTCCCTTAAGCTGAAATGAGTCCCGGAGCCCCGTGGCCGCCGCCATGACCCGTGCACCATCGAACAATTTAGTGCCCGCTGCGGTCATGCGGGCATAGGCCTCACCGAATTCGAGGATGTCCAGCACCTTCATAGCCGCCGCCATCGCAGAGACATCACCCGCGAAGGTAAAACTTACGAAGGCATCCTCGAAAACGTGCATGACGTCACGTCGGCCAACGATGCAACTGATAGCCCAACCATTGCCCATGGCTTTGCCAAAGGTCGCAAGGTCCGGCATGACACCGAAGAGTTGCTGAGCCCCTCCCAATCCAAAGTGGAAACCCGAGCATATCTCGTCGAAGATCAGCAAGGCTCCATGGCGATGGACGATCTCCTTCACCTTCTCAAGATAGCCTGGCGTTGGCCAGTTGAAGTTGACCGGTTCCATGATCACTGCCGCAAACTGATCCGGCTTACTGGCCAGCAAAGCGTCCAGCGCATCCGGATCGTTGTAGGGAAATGGATGCGCCAGCTCTCGAACTGCCTTCGGCACCCCCGCCGAGCGCGAAGTGGTGCCTATAAACCAGTCCTGCCAGCCGTGATAGCCGCAAACGGCAACATGCTCACGCCCCGTGTATGCGCGCGCAACGCGCACAGCTCCAGCCGTCGCATCCGAGCCATTCTTACCGAACCGAACCATTTCGGCGCACGGAATGAGTCGGCAAAGTCTCTCAGCAAGTTCCACTTCGATCGGGTGAGCGAGCGAGAAACTGTGACCTTTACAGGCGCGATCATGCGCCGCGCGATTGACCTCGTCATGCGCATAGCCAAGGATATTGGGAAGCAAGCCCTGGATCAGGTCCACATAGTGGTTTCCGTCCACGTCCCTGACTATCGCGCCCTTTCCCTCATCCAAAAAGATTGGCGTTACCCCACGGATGTGATGGCGCCAGCTTTTCGAATAGGTTTGGGCGCCGCCAGGAATCACCCGCTCGCTCCGCTCAAGCCAAGAAAAGCTCTTGTCCAGCACGAGCGGTGGAGCAGCTTCAGCCGAAGCCGCCTTGATCAGCGAAAGATAAAAACCTTCATTGATAATCGCTTTACCCTGAGTCGCACCACTTTCGATGACAGCAGACATGATTTCCTCGAAGTTGAAAGGGCCTGGACCACGCCGATCGAGGCAGGACCAAACAGAACGCGCGAACTGCAGATCGTCGGGATGATCGACGGACCAGCGCAGCGATGGTTGGTGCGGCGGGCGATGCAGCACATCAAATCTAACAACGTCGGCATTCCGGCGCATCCACGGTGTAACATGTTCGCGATCTGGACCGCTCTCGGCTGCCGCCGAAGCGCGATTCAAAAGATCGCGCGAAAACACCTCAACGTCCTGACCATCAGGCCTTGTATACGGGTTCGTGTTGCAGGCATAGTCGACACGAGCCCCGAGAAAAGCCTGCACTACCTCGTCAACTGTATCCGGCGAGTGAAGCGGACAATCGGCCGTGAGGCGGACAACGACATCGGCATCGGCCGCGTCCGCAGCCAAGACGTATCGGCTGAGCACATCCTGTTCGGAACCGCGAATCACACGGACACCCCGCCCCACGGCAAACTGCGCGATCACGTCGTCTGTCGGGTCGATACTCGTCGCGATGACGACTTCGTCAAGCGAAAACGCGCCAGCCAACTGTCGAAGAAGCCGAACCAGCAGCGGAGTGCCTGCCAGATCCATCATGGTCTTTCCGGGCAGTCGAGTGGACCCCATCCGTGCCTGGATGACTGCGACGACTCGGGGGTGCGCGATCATGACCCGGACCCGCCTGAAGCACTGGCGAGCGGATACTCAGCATGTATGGTCTTTTCTTCCATATACCACCGCGTCTCGTGAATAAGCTTCATCGAATTGATTTTTGTCGTGGCTATCGGCAGATTCGACATCGTGCTCACCAGATGAGCGAGCTTCGCGAATCGCTCGACACCGAGCGGCTCCAAGATTCGCCCCAAGGGCACGTGCGCCCATCCCGATTGCTTTGCGGGGAGGAAGGGAATCTCGACCTTAAGTTGCTCCCGAATCTGGGAGAAAACAGCATCCTCATCAAAGCCCTTCGCGACCACGCAACCATCGGGATTGATCTGCACGCCACCGATGGTAAATCGAAACGATGGCTGCGGAATCGAGGCGAGCACTTCGTGGATTACGCCGAGCCATTCCTCTTTCCATGCGTCTGTCGGCCATTTGAATACGCAGTACTCCACCCCAAGGTTCTCCGGCGCAACCCAGTAGTGCAAGCATTCGCCGAGCACCGCAGATATCTGTCGTTGCGCCTCGACCAGCTTGTCAGTAAATTCAACGCAAAAGGGTAGCCCAGAAAGCAGAGCGAAAACCTCCAACTCCTTTGGGCGAGGCCGGCGAGTGGCCAAGCTTTCCGGTGTAAAGAGGTTTCTGGAAATATCGAGATCCGAACCGATGAAGTCCTGAAGCAACCAAGTGCGGTTTCCTACTTCGTTATACGCTTTCCCGAGGCGCGTAAAATGCCCTGACAAAGACGGTGAAGATGATTTTAACATTTGACGTTGGCGAGTTAGTAAGGTGTATTGACGTGCTTATCCGATCAGTCCCGCGGAGCGAAGCATAGAAGCGACCTCTGTCTCCGATAGCAGTTCTTCGTCTGAGCGTAGAGATGTGCTGAGCAGCGGAAGCTTCTCATACGCGGTGTACTTGGCGCGCAGATCGTCAGGCATTATGTCAATCGTGTCGGGCAGGACCACATATGTGTTGCCGTCTAGTACTGTGCGCGGCGCCTCGTTTTCAGTAACCAATTCCTCGTAGAGTTTCTCCCCGGGCTTGTGGCCGATCTCAATAAACTGAAACGGACGCTCCCCACTTACCGCCTTTGCGAGGCTCATGATGTCACAGCTGCCCATGCTCGTCACGAAAATCTCCCCTCCCACCATGCGCAAGGCGGCATTCAGGCACAAGTCCACGGCCTGAGCCATTGAGATAAAGAAGCGGGTCATGCCCGCCGAAGTAATCGTCAGCGGGAGGTTGTTGTCGAGTTGACGCCTGAATATCTGTAGAACCGAACCGTTGGAATTCAGGACGTTGCCGAAACGTACGCATGCAAATCTAGTTTTGTGGCTGCCAGCAAAATGGTTGGCAGCGATGAACAACCGCTCTCCGAGAAGTTTTGTCGCACCCATCGTACTCGTCGGATTGACCGCCTTGTCGCTGCTCGTGAATACCACGCGCTCTACTCCAGCCGCGATCGCTGCTTGAATTACGTTGTTGGTGCCGACTATGTTTGTCTGCATCGCCTCGAACGGATTATATTCCGATATGTAGACGTGCTTCAGGGCAGCGCAATGAAATACGATTTTCACTCCGTCCATGGCACGCCGGACGCGATCCTCGTCCCGTATATTCCCGAGGAACAACCTCAACCGGCAACCTCCATCCTTCAACTCCTGATCGAGTTTAAAGAGACCATCCTCGCTCTGGTCGAAGGCACAAACCGTGTGTCCCTCTTCGAGAAGGCGATGCACCAATGCGGAACCAACAGATCCGCATGCACCGGTAACGAGGACACGTGAATTCGCTGGAATCATATTCTTCTGTGAAGATTGGGAACTTTTTCTGTCGATCATTTTAAACAACATCCTCCCACTTAAGATATGCGCCGCAACTCGCTCTTCGCTTGAGTTTTTTCCCCACCAGCTTGTGAAACTCGAATGGTGCGATCCCGTCCTCAGGACAGGGCCTAAGCATTGCCAGATCATCCTCACACAAAAACGTATCCATTTCGAGGTCGCGACTCGCACGAATACACCTGCGTTGCACGATGGCGGTTTCGCGCTCGTTCTCCTCAATCTTCTTCCGACCGTCACCCAGTGACGCATCGAGTTCCCGGGTCCGATCAACCATTTCTCGCCACGTCGTGGGCGTCATGGAGAAAGGATGGTCCGGGCCGTCACGATCGGTGGAGTCGGTGAAGTGCTTCTCGATCACCCGTGCGCCCAAGGCAACAGCACCGAGAACCGAAACATGTCCCGGCATATGATCGCTCAGCCCCAAGAGAATACCAGGGTACAGAGTCTCATACTCGCGGAGTACGTTGAGCTGTAGATAAGAATAGTTCTCTTGGCCTGCGGTGTAATTAGTATTGCACTGGAGTAGAACTAGATCGGCTGTGACGGCGAGCGCCGCATCTGCGGCTCGCTGGATGTCTACCAAATCCGACGCACCCGTCGCCAGCAACAGCGGTTTGCCCTTTGACGCCATGCGCTCAATGATCTTAAGCCAAGTAATGTCTCCAGACCCAACTTTGAAGGCTGGAACAAACGGATCGACGTAGTCCACAAGCTCAAGAGAATAGGGGCTCGTTAAAAACGTAATGCCAGCTTCATCGCAGGTCTGCTTCAAAACGGCTGTCCAATCACGATTCAGCGATGCATCTTGGTATGTCTTAAAGACCGACTTCTTCCAAGAGGATTGATGGGATTGCCGACTACCGAGCTGCTTGAACCCATGGTCGCTGACCAGAGAGTCGGCAGTGTAGTGCTGAAACTTCGCGGCGTCCGCACCTGCCTCCTTTGCAAGATAGATAAGGTCCTTTGCGCGGCTCAAGTCGCGATCGAAGTTAGAGCCGATCTCCGCAATGAAATAGACTGGATCGTTTCGGCTGATCCTCTTTCCATCGATATGGATAACAGACGATGGCTTGTTAATCATCTTTTTTCCGATCTTTGTGTTGCAGCAGGATATCGTCATTTATATGCACACCTCTTTTTTGTATCCACCTCGACACAAAAAATCGCTTTTCCCCACAATCACATTTATAAGGGTTTCAAAGACCGTTGTTTCTGAAAGTACCGAAATAGAAGAATTTCCGAAACCAACAGTAATGACCCCA
>VMSU01000006.1 GCA_013792005.1 Desulfobulbaceae bacterium | reverse complement strand
TGTGAGTGAGGCCATACATATGGTATGCCGAACGAGCAAAACCGCCACGCAATTCAGTTCAATCCCCGCTGGTGTTGGACGGGGACGCAGTAGATCGGACTTTTTTGCGACGCCATCAACTGGGGGGCCTGCACAAAAGCATTACCCTGAATTCTGAAAAGAATTTTCCACAACGATCTTTCTTTCAGTTGACAGGGCAACACCTGTCATTGTCTAATAGACTGGCAAAATCGGTCTGTCCCGCGCCAGACACTCTGCAAAAGAACCTCAATTAAAACCGGCCTGACGGAAAAAACCAAGCTCGCTCACACCTTCCAAAACAACGGAGATCGCCAATGAACACCACCATTTCCTTCACCAAGGACACAGCACAACACAACATTCTGTTTGACGAATATTTTTCCGAGCACGCCACCATTGAGGTCGTCGCTTTCAACTATAACGGAACAGGGGCTGCCCTCTGTCAGTGCGACGGCGCTCTCATGGAAATCCAGTCCGGGAACCTGCACAAAATCATCTTTGGGACAGACAAGGAGGCCCTGGAGACTTACCTGACCGGAATTTTTGATCCCGAAACCGAAAGCGATGAGATCCTCCGCAAAAATGACACCCCGGTCTTCCGCCTCCCAGAACTTCAACAGATGAAAAAATACGATTCCGCCAACCTCGCCAAGAAAACCTTGCAGGAAGTCAAAGAGTTGCCCGACGGACCCTTCCACTACTTTGTCAAAAACGACTGAGTCAAGACCAATACCGCTCTTGACTGCATAGAATGTTAAACTGGCCCTACCGACACCATCTCGGCCACACATTACGCCTGAGGCGATCCCTCTATGAGGTTCTCAGAGATCAACTCGACAGTAATTTAGTCAAACTGGCGCTCATTGATTCCTATTGGAACTTCACCAACGCCGGCGAGCCGTATCCCTTTGCCCAGAAGAGAGAACTCAAACCCAGAGCTCGAATAGCAGACCAGGAACATGCACGCCAAAATCATTTTTTCATCATCTTCTGCGAAGGAACCATCCCTAGCGAGCACAAAAAGTATATCCGCTTTTTCGACTCAAACAAGATGACCAAGGAGGCGATTGAAAAACTTCCCTACATCACACTCCACAAAAACTATACCAACAATCTCAAATACTTTAATAACCCGTCATTTCCCACAATGATCAAGGACCTGACCCCGGTCGATTATGCCCTGCTCATCCAAAACGCGCCATCGGCCAAGAACCTTTCCCGGTACATGATGACCCATTTTCACGTCCGGGTTGACTGGCCCATTGATGAAGCAACTGAGGAGATGGCCACCCATCTCCGCTATATCACCAAAGACCTCTATGAAAACGGTGAGCAGTACGCCGAACAGCTCTACCACAAACTCTTCGAGTACTATGGATTTCATCACAGCGTTGGCGGTCGCCGGACCGCCGCCGTAGTGGCCGCCCAGTTCCTCAAACGAATGAACTTCATTTCAACCGTCTATGTGGCCAGCGCCGAGGACAGAACCCTGACCAGGCTTAGTGAACGGGGCGTCAGCAAGTTTGTCCTCATCCGCCTCCCTGTAGCTGATATCGAAAAGCTGGCAACCGAATACCAAATACAGTTCGATACCTTTTGCGACCGCTATCTGGTCAACCTCTGCAATAACCATGGGGTAGCCATTCTGAATGTCGTCTACCGCAACTCCGCATACTCAAAATCCCCAGAAGACGGCAAACTCCGCAAACTGCAGCCAGACTACCAGTGGCTCAATATCCACGACCAACTCCTTCTGCCGCTCCCAGACCAACACGACGCCTACCCGCTACGCTACAACACCATCTACTCAACCGACTAGCAAAGCACAGAAAAGTTATAAACGGGGATACATTTTTCCCTTATACATCTTCACACCTGAACTCACATCCCCAAATAAGCTTGGCGAACCGCCTCGTTGCCCATGAGATTAGTTGCGCTGTCAGTCAGGGTCACCCGGCCGTTTTCAAGAACATAGCCGCGGCTGGCAACCTTAAGCGCCAAATTAGCGTTCTGTTCTACCAAGAATACTGTAGTGTTGTGTTCTTGATTAATCTTCTTAATAATCGAAAATATCTGACGTATAATCAACGGTGCGAGCCCCAGCGACGGTTCGTCGAGCAACAATAGGCGAGGTCTGGCCATCAGTGCTCTGGAGATGGCCAACATCTGCTGTTCCCCGCCGCTCAAAGTCCCGCCATCCTGCTGACGCCGCGACTTCAGGATAGGAAATAACGAAAAGACATACTCCAGATCATCACTGACCCCATGGCGATCACGACGCAGATAGGCGCCAAGATCAAGATTCTCCTGAACAGTAAGATGGGGAAAGATCCGCCGTCCTTCTGGCACTTGACACAGGCCCCTCTCGACAATCCGGTTAGGCGGCAACCGATCAATAGCCTCGCCGCAAAACTCTACCCTCCCTTTCTGCGCCGGAACCACTCCAGAAATCGTGAGCAATAAGGTGCTCTTCCCTGCCCCATTGGCACCGATCAAAGTCACAATTTCCCCTTCCAGGACTTCGATATCGATTGCATGAAGAGCGACTATCCCGCCGTATCTGGTCTCCACCCCGGAAAGTTTAAGCATCCTCTTCCCCCAGATAAGCCTTGATAACAACTGGGTTACCCCGAACCTCATCCGGAGTACCCTCCGCTATCCTTCGTCCGTATTCCATCACATAAATCCGGTCGGATAGACTCATCACCAAACGCATATCATGCTCGATCAACAAAATCGCAACCTGATACTGCTCACGAATCTCCAGGATCAAGGCATCAAGCTCACTGGTTTCCGTAGGATTCAATCCAGCAGCAGGCTCATCAAGGAGCAGGATTCGCGGTTCAGTAGCCAGGGCTCGGGCGATTTCCAAGCAGCGCTGAGCCCCATAGGGAAGGTTTCGAGCCAGATCGTTACTGTACTGACTTATCCGTAACCGGCTCAAAATACCATAACTACGATCAACAATAGCCTGTTCCTCAAGACGAGTCGCCCGATTCCGCAGCAGCGCCCCCAGGATACCGGCCCGATGACGGCAATGGCAACCGATCATTACATTCTCAAGTGCGGTCATTTCGGGAAACAACCTGATATTCTGGAAAGTCCGAGCCAGCCCATAAAACGTGATCTGATTTGGCTTCAAGCTGTTCAACCGAACAGGAGACTGACCGGGCAGAACCAGGCGAATCTCCCCTTCCGTCGGGACATAGACCCCAGTCAGACAATTAAAAAAAGTTGTCTTTCCCGCGCCATTCGGCCCGATCAGGGCAACGATCTCCTGCTCCCTCACCTCGATATCCAGATGATCGAGAGCCCGCAAACCACCGAAATCCATGCTCAACCCAGTCACAGTCAGAATCGGAGCCCGCTCAGTCATCAACGCCCTCCCGAACCGGAAGACTATAGTCTGGCCGGGCTAGTCCGGCAATCCCCTGGGGCCTGAACACCATCATCAAAACCATGATGGCCCCGAATATCAACATCCGGTAGTCGGCAAAAGCACGCAGGTACTCAGGCAACAAGATAAAGATTAAAGCCGCAATCACCACACCGATGGTAGACCCCATGCCGCCCAAGACCACGACAGACAAAATAATGGCCGACTCCATAAAGGTAAAACTGGCAGGATTGATAAAGGTAGTTTTAGCGGCAAAAAACACTCCCACCAACCCGGCCCATGTAGCGCCAAGGGCAAAGGCTGTCAGCTTGGTCCTGGTCTTGTCGATGCCCATGGACTGACAGGCTATCTCGTCCTCACGCAAGGCAATCCAGGCCCGACCGATGCGGGAATCACGGAGCCGGTTGACCACAAAAATCGTGAACAGGACCAGTCCCAACACCAAATAATACAGATAGATTATCGCTACATCCAAGGACAAATTAAAACCAAAGAACCCGGGACGTGGGATGTTGGCGACCCCACTGGGACCAAAAGAAAAATCATTCCAGTTTTCAAGAATCAACCGAATGATCTCACCAAAACCTAAGGTCACAATAGCCAGATAATCGCCACGCAATCTCAGCACCGGAAACCCCAGGATAATCCCGAAACAAGCCGCCAGCATCGCACCAATAGGCAGGGCTGCCCAAAACCCAAGACCAAAATGGTGATTAAGGAGAGCGTAGCTGTAGGCGCCCACGGCATAAAAGGCCACATATCCGAGATCAAGAAGTCCAGCCAGACCAACCACAATATTAAGGCCCAACCCAAGAACCACATACATCAGGGCTGTGGTCATGACATTAGTCTGATACGACGAAAAAAATATGGGAAAGAGCACTGCCACCAACAAAACCAAAATCAGCAAGGGTCTCTTCAGGCCAGGACAGCCCCAAAGATCAGGAAAAACATAAGCAACTGCAGGCAAAGAAGTGGAACGAACACGATGTTTCCAGGCACGAACAGCCAAGGTCAGAAAAAAGACCGTTGTCCCAACCAACACCATATTCCTCCAACGCCAGACAACCATTTGCTCGAGAGGGTTGACCTTGACCCCCACGATAGGCAGGGTCAAAAACACAAACCATAGCGCTGAGAAAAAGGCCTTTTTTAGTTCTGCCATCATCGCTTAGACCTTTTGATTTTGACATCGACCAAGGATACCTGTAGGTTTGAAGATGAGAATCAGCACCAACAGAGCAAAGGCAAATACGTCCTCGTAATCGCTAGAGATATAGCCAGTGACAAAACTTTCAGTCCACCCCAGAATCAAACTGCCCAAAACCGCACCCGGCACACTGCCGATGCCGCCCAAGACCGCCGCAGTAAAAGCCTTGATCCCTGCCAAAAAACCAATAGCAAAATTAATCTGGCCAATGTGAGAGGCTATCAGCACTCCGCCAATAGCGGCCAAGGCAGATCCAAGGACAAAGGTAAGCGAAATTACCCGGTTAACATCAATTCCCAGCAAAAGCGCCATCTGCCGGTCCTGGGCTGCTGCCCGCATCGCTTTGCCCATTCGAGTCCCCTTGATCAACACGGTCAAAAGGATCATAACCACGCTGGTGGTTGTCAGAATCACCAGATCGGTTGTTCCAATAAAACTACGATATGGCTCCATCCATAAAAAATCAGAGATCAACGCAGGAAAGGGGACAAAGTCCGGGGTCTGAGCAAGAAGGACGTAGTTTTGCAGAAAGATCGACATGCCAATAGCACTGATCAGTGGTGACAGCCGTGGAGCGTTGCGCAATGGCCGATAGGCGACCCGCTCGACGGTAAACCCGTAGGCCGCGGCCCACATCATAGCAGCAAGCGTCGAAACAACAAGAATCGCTATTTGATTCACCTCCCAAACGCCAAGCACGCTGGCGCAGATCAAGGCCGTAAAGGCGCCGATCATATAAATCTCGCCATGGGCAAAGTTAATCAGACCAATGATCCCATACACCATGGTATATCCCAGGGCAATCAAGGCATAGATGCTGCCACGAGTCAAGCCGCTGAAAAAAAGTTCAAGAAAATAATCCATGCACGAATGTCCTATATCAACTCGGCGATTAAGGAGTGAGGGTGGATTAACTACAGCAGAAGAAATCAAGACACTGTAAATAGATCGTCTCCCTTTGTCAAAAATAAAGTACCTGAGGCAGAAAGTAGAAATCCACGGAGCATCCAATAATTCGGATGCCGTGCTTCCGAATAAGTTACTCTTCTAGGCAGAAACCACACTCTTCACTTTGGATTAAGTAACTACGCAACAAGGCCCCCCTACCTCCGAGGCCTAGCAGACAAACAACAAAGAGATAATACCTGATTAAGATCAGTTGACATTAAACCAACAATTTATAATGATGGGCTAATATGGCTGAAAAAATCAAGACAGGTGATAATTATGGATTTATTTAGACAAAACGACATATCTCCCACAGATAAACAGCAAGAGATTACCACACTATTGATAGCAGCTGAAAACGGCGATGAAAAGGCCCAGGCCACCTTGGGCACTATGTACGCAGAAGGAGTGGAAGTTGAGCAAGACGATGAACAAGCCGTTGACTGGTACATGAAGGCGGCAAACCAAGGAAACGTGCACGCTCAATTTAATTTAGGGAACATGTACAACAGTGGCATCGGTATTCCACAAGACTACGAGCAAGCTGTTGCCTGGTACAGAAAAGCAGCTGAACATAACCACATAAGTTCTCAATATAATTTAGGATTCATGCTAACTAAAGGCAAAGGTGCTCCTCAGGATTACCAAGAAGCCGCCGCCTGGTACAGAAAGGCAGCAGACCAAGGCCATGCAAAAGCGCAAAGCAATCTTGGCATTATGTACGCAAAAGGCCAAGGGGTTCCCCTGGACTACGAACAGGCGGTAGATTGGAATAGGAAATCGGCTGCCCAAGGAAACGCCAGCGCTCAGTTTAACTTAGGCAATATGTATAACAACGGCAAGGGTATTCGACAGGACTATCAGCAGGCCACTGCCTGGTACAAAAAAGCAGCGGATCAGGGAGTTGTGGAGGCTCAGTACAATTTGGCTGTTATGTATGAAAACGGCCAGGGTGTTCCCTTAGATTATTATCAAGCCGCTGATTGGTACCGAAAGGCAGCAGACCGAGGGTATGCCTCGGCACAATGCAATTTAGGTAATTTATATGTTAGAGGTGATGGCGTCACGAAGGACGACAATCAAGCCGTTTTCTGGTACCAAAAAAGCGCCGAACAAGGAAACGCCAGCGCTCAATTCAATTTAGGCATTGCCTACCTCACAGGGGAAGGCATTTGTCAGGACCATAAACAAGCGAGCGACTGGTTCAGAAAAGCCGCAGAGCAAGGATTCGCAGAGGCTCAGTATGACTTAGGGGTAATGTACGTCAAGGGCCTCGGCGTTCCTCGTGACACAATCACTGGCTGTGCTTGGTATTGCCTGGCAGCAGCCCAAGGTGACAAAGATGCTGCGCAGGAGAGAGACCAGGTCGCCAGCAAACTCAGCTTCGAAGAACTCACCCAAGTTCAAGCGCTTACCACCGAACTCCAGTCCCAAATGGTATCCCACTAATCTCCTTTTGTGTCACTTGCCTGAGCCCCTCTCAGTGAGTTAGTGATATGGGCTCAGACAAGTGATGCTCACGTCAAGAGGCCAAATTACGCCCGCATTCTTGGCCTATTAGCCTGAGCACGACGCTGTTGCTCGCGCCGAACAGAATCTCTGCTTTTCTTTTGCACGATACTCCCGACCTCTGCCTGCTCATGCTCCTGGCCATAAAGGCTGGACAATTTAAAAAAACAATACCAGTCACTACGCTTCCCAACGGTCTTAACATCGGAAATATTTTCACCTTTAGCAAACACATTCGCAAGAGATGAAGCCCCATGAAATAAGCAGATAAACCCTGTTACCACCATGATCATTGTTCCAGTTTCCATACTATTACCTCCGTAATCGCTTTAATCAAAACTACCGTTTAAAGCTTTCTCTATTGACTCACTGTAAGTGCAATAATACCGATTTCCACCCCATGAGTTTTCCATAACTATTAACCTTGTTCTCTGACCTGCGTTACTCTCTTTTTCCTTCACCATGCCACTTCTAAAGGGTCGCTGCTATCACTCCCCAACCAACAGTTGAAATATTATCTGCCGAATTATAAGCGTGAACACGCCAGATCAAAAACAGGAACATGAGCTACATGACCTTCCTCGTGCACAGTGCTGACTTCAGGCTCGGTCAAAACATATCGAATGCCTGCATCCTGTGAACTCATTCGAGCAATAACCTCCTCTTGGTCGCCAAGTTCCATCATATGCGACAAAGTAATTCCCATCTTTTCTGCCTTAGCAGCAAACCTTCTGACAGATCTCTCTGCGGTATCAAAGAAAGCAGCAGTTTCGGTGTCCCTTCTCTCTCCAGTAAACTTAAGCGGGGCAACTGAGGTATCAAGAGCAATAATTTCACAGTCAAGCCTCTGTGCCATTTTCAAGGCATACTCGGTAACAGTTTCGGAGTAGGTCCTCCCATCTTCCACAACAAGAATTTTCGTAGTGGCGGTCTTCTGATCAACAATACGCGCCATTGCAGCAACCGCTGCAGAGGGAGAACTAGACGCCATTTCTCCTTGATGAATACTCTCTTCCTTCACTTTAACTACAGTTACTTTTTCTCCCTTTTTCCCCATGCCGAGCCAATTCAACAGTGCCATGATAATTCTCCTTTTCAATGATTGGTTATAAATAATTACTTGGATCAATAATTGTTGATTGCTTGTTTACTCCCTACCTAAAGCAACCGCTGTGCCAACCACTAAATAAATTTATAATATAAAGTAAATACAAATAGATACATAGGAAAAAAGAAGAAGAATCAACCCACAATTTCACGAACAACACAGCGATAGTTGCAGACTGAAACGGTTGTCAAACAGGGTCAGAAAAGAATAAAGAGGGAAAATAAGAATGACTTGCAGAAATGCTGTAGCAGGAGGGGGTTGACAGTGTATTGATTGATGATTTCAAGCCAAAAAAAATGTTGATTTCAATTCGTTGCAACCTGTAACAGTGGACCATATTGCAACAGTAAGATAACTAAGGAGACAGAAAATAACACTCGACCAGAGAACTAATCGTATCGGCAAAACTAATAATCATGGCCTCTGTCACGTCTTGAGGCAAGGCAGAAACCTCCTCCCGATTCTGGCTTGGCAGAAGAACGTGCTTAACCCCACCACGTCTGGCAGCAAGAATTTTCTCTCGAATTCCCCCAACAGGCAACAACTGGCCGGTCAAAGTGATTTCCCCGGTAACAGCAGTCTGCCGAGGCGCCGATCGCTCTGACAATAAAGACACCAGAGCAACAGCTATAGCCGCGCCGGCTGAGGGTCCGTCCTTACTCACTGCCCCTGCGGGCAAATGGATATGAATATCAATATGATCAAAAAGGTCTTCCGGCAGCTCGAAGAGGTGAGCTTTGCTCCGCATATAACTCACCGCGGTCTGGGCAGACTCTCGCAACACTTCGCCCAGAGAACCCGTTAAAATTAGCTGATTGCTCCCCCGCATCTTCAGCGCCTCGACAAACATGATCTCACCACCAAATTCTGTCCAGACAAGGCTTGTCACCACCCCCACCCTATCATCACCCTCTGCCGCTTCATGACGGAACTTCCGCGGACCAAGAAGAGTTGAAATCATCTCACCGTCAACAGATCTTAGCTGCTCATCTTTCTCGGTTTTCAGTAATAACCGCGCCGCCTTACGGCAGACATTGCCTATCTCTCTACTAAGAGAACGAACACCGGCCTCACGGGTATAATCATCAATTATCTTCTCTAGGCCATCATCTGTAAACTCAGGAGGATTATCGATCAGTCCATTTTCTTCGAGCTGTTTAGGGACAAGATAATATTTGGCGATCATCTTCTTTTCGGGATCTGAATAACTTGGAAAGTCAATGAATTCTAGCCGATCTCGCAACGGTCGAGACAATTTATCGACATCATTTGCTGTCGCAATAAACATTGTATTAGAAAGATTAAAGGGAATATCCAAGTAATGATCCATAAAATTATGGTTTTGCTCCGGATCAAGAATTTCAAGAAAAAGTGCCGCCGGATCACCGTGAAAGTCCATTCCGACCTTATCGATTTCATCAAGAAGAAAACAGGGATTCATCACCTGAGCCCGAATCATCTCTTTGATAATTCTGCCCGGCATCGCACCGACATAGGTCCTGCGGTGACCCCTGATTTCAGATTCATCCCTTACTCCTGCTGTATAGAAATGAATGAATTTTCTACCTAAAGCCGTCGCCACAGCCTTGGCAATTGAGGTCTTCCCTGTTCCAGGGGGTCCGTTAAAACACAGAACAGGACCTTTACTCATATGCAGCCGTTTTTTCTGTTCAAGAACTTCCTGGACAATTTTCTTTAATTCATCCAGCTGGACCGGTTTGGAGAGATAATGGGTCGCTCCTTTTCGCAGCGCATCAACCGCCGAGGTAACCGTGGCGTAACCTGTAACAACAATAACATTGGTTTCAGGCGAGACCTTGGTGATATTTTCAAGAAGAACAAGTCCATCCATCTGATCCATCTTCAGGTCAGTAATGACTGCATCAAAAAAAAGATTCTGCTCAATTCGAGCCAGGGCCTCTTTGCCGTTTGCTGCACTTTGCACGGAGTATCCTTGCCTGGCAAAAAAATATTGAAGATTACTTCTCGCAATATCTTCATCATCAACAACCAAAAGTCTGGCCTTTTGCTTACTCTTCAATGTCTTGGCTGCTAAAAACTCGAGGACACGCTCTTTCACCTGCACAAGCCCGTAATGACGCCTGTCAAGAATCGTCTCGGTTCGGTTAAGATCCAGATTATCGATTGTATTTTTATACCAAGGCAATGAGACAAGAAGATCGATGTATGCTGTGCCAATTGAAAATTCAGCTGCCAACGGATCAATTTTATGCAATTTTGCAATCTCAACCTCAATCTGAGATTGCACATATCCTGGAAGACGGAGCGTTGAAATTTTACCTTTCAAATCGTCGAGTAGGGAGCGTTCTTCGGATAATCTTGATGGGTCTTCTTTGTGTTTAAAAAACATAGTGATCACCGGTTAAGTATCGCGTTGAGCATATTTCCAGATAATGAGGGGAAAAAAGCGTAAGGACTGAGCAGATCTGCTCGGGCTTCAAAAAAACCTCCCTCCTGCGGTAGCGCTGAGTATTTCCCACTCATTCTGCATACCACAGAGATGGCCTATTCGCAAAAGACACCCAGTACCTCGTGAAGTCTCACTCTGTTGGCTTCCCGCTTGAGTATCGGCCCTTTAGGAGTCTAGTAGGCTCGCCCACCTACCTAAACATTCCGTTAGTTTTGACGAACCCGGCAATCTTTACATAAAAAAATTACAGGGTTAGGTTTTTAATAAACCTAACCCTGCGGGTAAAACACTTTGATTACAAAAAATTAAAAAAGACTACCATTAATATAAAAATGGCACCAGATGCTGGCGGCATAGCCTAAGGCAATAGCGGGAAACCATCGAAGGTGAGCGCCAAAGGTGTATGTGTCACGAGCTGCACCCATAAGTGCCACACCAGCTGCCGAACCAATTGAAAGCAAACTGCCACCTACCCCGGCTGTCATGGTGACTAGCAGCCATTGCCCGAGTGACATAGACGGATCCATAGTCAATACCGCAAACATAACTGGAATATTATCAATCACAGCCGACAATACACCCACAAGAATATTGGCATTGGTTGCTCCAAGACCATTGTACATTTGATTTGATATCATCGCTAGGTAACCGAACTGAGACAGACCACCGACACAGAGAATTACCCCATAGAAAAAAAGAAGGGTATCCCATTCTGCTCTGGCAATACGGCGAAACAAATCAAATGGAGCAGCAGGCATTCCATCAGCGCTCATTCCTATAGGATTATCATAGTCAAGCTGTCTCTTTTCTTTAATCTTGATGTAGTAAGACATAAATCCCAGATAGGAAAGCCCGAACATCATTCCGGCAGCCGGCGGCAAGGACAGATAATTATGAAACGACACTGCGGTACAGATGGTAAGCAGAAAGAGCAGAATTATCCGCTTGGCCCCTATCTTCATGGCAATGCTTTCCGTTAACGGCTTAGGATATTTCTTACCTATCGCGAAACTCATTATCAAGGCCGGGATCACCCAGTTGACAAGCGATGGAAAAAAGATATAGAAAAACTGACTGAACTGTACCTTGCTTTTCTGCCAGACCATCAGGGTGGTAATATCACCAAAAGGCGAAAATGCACCCCCCGCATTCGCGCCAACAACAATATTGATACACGCCAAGGCAACAAATTTCTTGTCATCGCCTGCTACCGCAATGACAACCGCGCCCATCAGCAAGGCTGTCGTCAGATTATCTGCAATAGGAGAAATAAGAAAAGCCAACAACCCTGTAAGCCAGAAGACAGTCCGTAATGAAAACCCTTTGTTTACCAACCAGGAACGAAGTGCCTGAAAGACATTACGCTCCTCCATAGAATTAATATAGGTCATTGCCGACAGCAGAAAGAGCATCAATTCGGCATACTCAAGGATATTGTGCAGGATCGCATCATGCACAACTTCCGGACTACCAAGAGTACGATAACCTATGGCGATCAATACCCAAATAACACCAGCAGCGAACATGACAGGCTTACTTTTGCGTAGATGCGTTTTTTCTTCAAAAATAACCAACATGTATGCCCCAACAAATAAAGCAACTGCTAGATATCCCATGCCAGTATGGGTCATGTCCTGGATGGTGTTGCCATGCCCATGAGTGTCATTACTCTTACCCTTAACTTCTCCTGTGACAAGATCGGACTGCTGTTCAGTCGCTGAGACCGACACCTCATAACTCTGCGAAGAAGAATCGGCGCCAGCCCTCGCAGCCCCTACCCCCCCGTCAAGAATACCGATTGCGGTAATAACTGCACAAATCATTACCACAAGACCTACAAAACGTACCTTTTTCCTGGATATTATTTCACGAACTCTCATTCTCTTTTCCTTGAATGTGTGTGGTATGACCTGGGGAATCAACGAGTTTAAGGAACTATCCATCAATATAGCCCCTACTATATGATCACTTAAATACCCAAGAAAACGTAAATCGAAGCCATCATGATTACCAGATACAAGATACTCATTCCACTCCCCGCTTTAAAATAATCAGCGGTCCGATATCCTCCTGGCCTCATCACCAGGGCGTTAACCTGATGTGTAGGTAAAATAAAAGTATTGGAGCAGGCTACTGCGACCACAAGAGCTGCTATGCGCGGGTCTGCCCCGACGGAAGAGGCCATGTTCATAGCAAGTGGGACCATCAGAACCGTTGCCCCGACATTGGATACCACCAAGGTAAAAAATGAGGTTATAATGGCAATAACTGTCAACAGCACGAGGGGAGACACGCTACCCAGCGCACCCATGATTGTTTCAGCAATAACTTTAGCAGCCCCAGTTTTTTCAAAGGCGATACCAAGAGGAATAAGCCCCCCTAACAAAAAGACGGTCATCCAGTCCACCGATTCATATGCCTCGTCAATCGAAAGAACCTTACTCAAAATCATACCGAGAGCTCCTGTAAGCAGAGCAATAGAGAGCTGGATCTTAAATCCAAGAATCATAATCAACGACATAATCAAACATCCCACAGCATATTTCATTTTACTTGTGCGGAGAATCTCTCCTTGAATTTCTTCGGTGAATACAAGATCAGATTTCCCTTTAAGGAAATGAAATTTCTCCCAACGTCCCTGAAGCAAAAGAGCGTCACCTGTCTGCAAAGATATATCGGAGATCCCCCCAACAAAGGTTTTATTCCCTCGAAAAATCGCCAGCGGATTGACTCCATAAGTTTTCCGAAATGAAAACGATCGTAAGGTCTGACGGACAAGTTCGGAACGCGGAGATATAATGGCCTCCATAATTCCTGCATTGTTGGGCGACAAGTCTTCAGCAAACACTGCCAGATCACTTTTCACCTCCCAGGTCATGTCAGATGCCATTTTCTTGACCAGCTCAGGTGTCCCTTCAACGGCAATGGTAGCGCCACCGCCAATACGATCACTCAGCGCAGGAGCAAATTCTTTCACCCCAGTTTTAGAACAGATTGCGATAACAGAAGTAAAGTACAATGGGCGGATCTCAAGCTCAGCGAGAGTTTTCTCCGTAAATGAATCAGGAATCTTAATTTCAAAAAGATTGCCGATATCTTTATATGTCCGTTTCAGCGTGGAAGACATCGGACCACCAGTTGAAACCTCCTCCCCCTTAGCACTGGGCAGAACAAAACGACCCAAAAAAGCGAAATACACAAGTGCTCCCACAATCAGAGAAAGCCCGACAGGAGTTACAGCAAAAAGCCCGAATGGTTCAATATTCGGGTCCGCAATTTTCATCACATCGTTGAGCAAGATCAGCGGACTTGATCCTATCAGAGTGATGCAGCCGCCAATAATCGCACAAAACCCCATCGGCATTAAAATACGAGAGACCGGGATATTCGTCTGCCGACAGATACGTTTAGCAGCAGGCATGAACAAAGCTGCCGCGCCAATGTTTTGCATAAAACTCGAGATAAAGGCCACAGTGCCAGAAATAAGCACCATAATCCTGGTTTCACTTCGGCCAGCAAATTTTAATAAAATTCGAGCAAGGGAATTCATAGCCCCTGTCTTGTCAAGACCTGCACCGATAATGATTACCGCAATGATTGACACAACAGCATTGCTCGAAAGACCGCTGATCGCCTCTTTTGGTGTAACAAGACCAAGAATTGGCAGAAGAACAATCATGATAATCCCAACCACATCGACACGCACCCATTCAAAGATAAACATTAAGATGGCTAAGACTAGCACACCAAGAACTAAAATTATTGGTAAACTCATAGTTTCACATCCTTACAAAAGACTTGTTGTTAATTTAATATCAGTTATTGCACCATTCTCATTTTTACCGATAGGGGAGGGCCCGTCGAGTAGTGTGTCGAGAGACCTTGCTCATCTATTAAGGTCGTGCCGGGAAAACAAAAATCAAATATGCGCATTGCGTATAACCTATCTAAAAGAAATGAACTGTCCAGCAGTGCCACATCTGCGTTGTTATCGGCCTGCTCATGTGCGAAAAGCACACATCGCAGGCCGATGCCTAGCATCTGCGGCACTGCTGGACAGTTACGGTTCTGGGCTTCGGCATCTTTCTGGGTCAGAAGGTGGATAGTTACAAAGAAATAAAAATTAGAGGACGTTAGCTGACGACGAGTGCTACTGAGCAATCATTGTGCCACGATGCCACACAAGGAAAACAATCATTCTAATAAGGTCGTTAATTACCGTTTTTCATGAAAGACTTCCGTGTCGAATAACATCGTTCCTGCCTGTATTTGTTGCATAATGAAATATCGACACCACTCAATGCCCAGAGCACAAGATTTTTTTCCTAGTGGTTGCTTCATGACAATTTATCGAGATCTTTAGGGTTATCAGAGTAACAAGTTGTTACATTATGTAACGTTGCTTTTTGAATCATTGTTACTATAATGAAACACACCATAAAAGAAAGTCTTGATCCCAAATAGTGCCCAAGCACTTTGGAGAATCGTTAATTATTTAGTTAATTATCAATGTTACATTGCAGCCTGGTCCTGACACTCTCCTTTACTCCCAGCAAGGCTTAGTATGCTCAAGACCGAGTCAGACTGGGACAATGATTGTTTATTAAATAGTACGTAATTTAAATAAAACACGGAGTGACTTACATCCTTGAATTCAAAGAAAGAGATAAACTAAAGTTTTGGCCCGAAAAATGCTTAACCCAAAGTCTATCTTTTGTTTTCTTAATGATTTATTGGTTCACCAGAATAAACATAGGAACATAGGATCAAAGGCACAACAACTAATGATATTTTCCTAAACTCTATTTCATCATGGAGTTATGACATAATCATTATATTATTTATTTTTTCTGACTCTCTTTATTCATAGAAACCGACACGCATAAAAATGATTCATCTCAATCTTCGACAAAAAATTGTAGCCGGCATAGTTCTCTATATATTTTTCTATGTTTCACTTGGTTTTTCTTTTTTTAAAAAATTTGAAGAATTTAACGAGGATGTAACAATACTCATTCACGCCATCAAAATAAGTAATATTTGCCTTGAAATAAGAAGATATGAAAAAAATTATATAATTCGTCATAATTTAAATGACTACGAAACAGTGAAAAAATACATAAACGAAGCAACTGACTATATTAATATAGTTAGAAAAGATCTTGATATTAAAAATTATCCGTATCTAAATGAAGCGCCACACTATTTAGATAAATTATCAACAAAACTTTTAGAGTACAAAACATCTTTTTCAGATTTACATATTGGACTTGAAGATCAAGTTGATTCAACAATCCTGATACAGGAAAAAATCCAGCCCATAGGACAGGCAACAATCAACATTAGCGACGAATTCATCAACTATGGACAGAGCAAACGCGCAGAGTTCATCAGCAAGGCAAAATTGCCAATCATTTCTTCTCTGACACTCCTTATCGTATTCACCGTGATCACCGCCATTTTGCTCCATCAAAAACTAATCGCTCCGCTTAAATCGATTGAGCAGGCTGCTAACACAATTGCCAAGGGTACCTTTGTGCCACTGCCAGTGCCTAAACAAAAAGATGAAATCCAAAGAGTGCGACAGGCTTTTAACCGAATGGTGCATGAACTTGAGATGCAACAAGAACAACTGATCCAAGCCCAAAAACTATCGTCAATCGGCACGTTAGCATCCGGAACTGCCCATCAACTCAACAACCCCCTAAATAATATTTCAACATCATGCCAGATCGCACTGGATGAGTTAGACCAAGGAGACCTGCCCCTGATCAGCAAAATGCTAACAACCATCTACCAGGAAACCCAGCGAGCCAGTGAAATTGTCAAAGGGTTGCTTGAATTCTCCAGGGCGCAAACGTTCTCCTTCCAACCCGTGGCTCTCACTGAAGTGGTAGACAGAGTCATCAAACTGGTGAGCAGCGACATCCCTCCCGGCATCATCATCCACAAAAAAATACCCAAAACTCTTATCCTTGATCTCGATGTGCAAAAAATGACGGAAGCGATTTTAAATCTCGTGCTCAACGGAATCCAGGCAATAAAGCCACTCCCTGGCTCCATTACCATAACCGCCTTAGACAACAAAGAGGTGGGCGAGGCGACAATCATCATTGAAGACAGTGGTAACGGTATCGAGGGAGAAAACCTCTCAAAAATATTTGATCCATTCT
>VMSU01000005.1 GCA_013792005.1 Desulfobulbaceae bacterium | reverse complement strand
TCTCCCTAGCTATGGAAAATAACATCCAAATAATGGTCTTTAACATGAATATTTCTGGCAATATCGCTAACGCGGTATGCGGCAAGCCAGTTGGCACCATCATCAAAGGATAAAGGAGGCAATAATGGATCAGATTATCAGCGAAATGCGCGACAAAATGGCCAAAAGCATTGAGGCCTACCGCCGTGAGTTAACCAAAATTCGCACCGGTCGTGCCTCATTATCCATCTTCGATGGCATCAAAGTTGAGTCATACGGCTCAAAGATGCCCTTAAACCAGGTTGCATCCATCACCATTCCAGAAAGCCGGATGATCGTTATTCAACCCTGGGACACTCAACTTATCAACGTCATTGACAAAGCGATCCTTAAAGCCAATATTGGTCTGAATCCGGTGAGCGATGGCAAAGTAATTCGGCTGAGCATTCCTCAGTTGACCGAAGACCGCCGTAAAGATCTAGTTAAACAGGTCAAGAAGATAGGCGAGGAGTTTAAGGTGGCAGTTCGTAATAACCGACGTGACGCCATTGACATCGCCAAAAAGATGAAGAAGGATAAAGAAATTTCAGAGGACGACCTCTTTACACTTCAAGACAGCGCCCAGAAAGAGACCGACGCCTTCATCAAACAGATTGATGATTCCATGGCGGAGAAGGAAAAAGAGGTTATGGAAGTTTGATTATTTCCGACCGAGCCCCCTGGGCAAATCAGTGATACACTGTAATCGTTCACCAGAAGCGTTGAACGGCGGATTTCACCGACTGTAAACGTTTACCGGGTACCCCAGATGCGCGATTTATATTGACCCGCTTCGTCGGCCAATAAAGCGATCTGCGAAGTGTGCTAGTTGCACATGAGCAAGCCGCTGACAAAGCAGATGGGGTGCCCGGTGAACGTTTACGATACACTTTGCCCACACCCTGCCACGATGACACCATTACCACAACTCGATCTCGACAATATCCCGCCCCACATTGCCATTATCATGGACGGCAATGGCCGCTGGGCCCAGAGCCACAAACTCCTCCGGACCATGGGACATAAGGCAGGGGTCGACTCGGTCTTGAACATCATTAAGGCCAGCCGCCTGCTTGGCGTCAAGGTCCTTACGCTCTATGCCTTCTCTTCAGAAAACTGGCAGCGTCCGGCCCAGGAAGTATCGACTCTGATGTCCTTGCTTAAAACCTTTCTGGTGAGAGAATTAAACAACCTCATCGAAAACAATATCAAACTAAAAGCTATCGGCCAGATAGAAAAACTCCCTGTCGATGTCCGAGAAGTGCTAAATAACTCCATCAACCAATCTGCAAACAATACCGGCATGGTGTTAAATCTGGCCTTAAGTTATGGCAGCAGGGATGAAATTATTCGTGCTGTCCGACTCATCGCCCAGCAATGCCTGGAAAAAACCCTCCATCCTGATGCCATTGACACCGAGATCATCAGCGCCAATCTCTACACCAGCGGACTGCCAGACCCGGACCTCATCATTCGCACCGGTGGAGAATCAAGACTCAGTAATTTTTTGCTCTGGCAGGCATCATACTCCGAAATTTACATCACCAACACTCATTGGCCAGATTTCAGGAAACCGCAACTTAAAATAGCCATCGCCGACTACCAGCGAAGGCAACGGCGGTTTGGCAAGACGGGAGAGCAGATAACTGCGACACCACAGGATACAGCCTAAATGAACCGACTCACAACAGGACTGATTATCAGCGTTATTTGGCTGGCCCTGCTTTTCTCCCAGTCCTTTACCCTTCTCTGGCTGGTATTCACTGCCATCGGCGGGCTTGCTTTACACGAATACTTTTCCATGTGCTTAAGTAAGGATGAGGCACGAATCAAACCAATAGCGATCATTATCGGTCTCATCCCTTTTATTGCCGCCTTAGGAATGAGACCCGATCTGGTCTTCGCCGGCTTTTTCATCTCCATTTTCGCCTCAGCGCTGCTCCTCTTTACTCAATACGCGAGACTCGACAATGGCTTTATACTCCTTACCAAACTGTGCTGTGGCCTGACCTTAATCAGTCTCGGGGCCTCCCACCTGTCACTTCTTGTGGCTTTGCCCCATGGTGTGGCGTGGCTTGTCATCCTGACTATCATCACCATTGCCTCAGATACCGGCGCTTACTACGCAGGTTCAAACTTTGGTAAAACAAAACTCTGTCCGGCCATCAGCCCGGCCAAAACGGTGGAAGGCCTCATTGGCGGCATGATAGCAAGTCTTGTTCTGGTGATGATTGCTAAAATTTTTCTTCTTCCCCATATCTCGTCTATCACAATGTTTTTTGCCACTATCATGATAACCCTGATTGGAGTTGGAGGCGACCTGACCGAATCAATAATCAAGCGGTCCTGCCGGGTAAAAGACTCAGGCACAATTCTGCCCGGTCATGGGGGTATCCTTGATCGAATTGATTCACTCCTTACTGCGGCTCCCACGATGTATTATCTCATCCATTTCAACCTCATCTAAGAAAATGGTCAGTCTTTCGTGAAACACCTCTCTATTCTCGGATCAACCGGGTCCATCGGCCGCAACGTGCTGGAAGTAGTACGCCAGTATCCTGGCCGCTTCCGGGTTATTGGTCTGGCAGCTGGCCGTAATATCGTCCTGCTGAAAGAACAGCTTGAGGCTTTCCGCCCAACCATGGTTTCGGTGGAAACCGAAAAAGATATGATTGCGCTCCGTCAAAACCTTAGCCCTGAATGGCACAATAAACTGAGTTGGGGACAACACGGAGCAGAACAAGTCGCCACCCTGCCCAGCGCCGACATGGTGGTTTCAGCAATTGTCGGTGCAGCCGGACTCCCGCCCACTGTTGCGGCAGTACTGGCAGGGAAAGACATTGCCTTGGCAAACAAGGAAACTCTGGTCATGGCCGGCCCGCTGATCATGGAGGCCGTCGCACGGCTCAAAATAACCTTGCTCCCTGTAGACAGTGAACATAACGCCATTTTTCAAGCCCTTTCCGCCGGACGCAAGGAAGATATCAACCGAATCATCCTCACCGCCTCAGGCGGTCCATTCCGCAACATGGCAGCGGCTGATCTCTGGAACGTCACGCCAGAACAAGCTCTTAAACACCCGAACTGGAGCATGGGCAACAAAATTTCAATCGACTCAGCCACCCTGATGAATAAGGGGCTGGAAGTGATTGAGGCCAAGTTCCTTTTCGATATCCCGTTAGAAAAAATCGAGGTCCTCATTCATCCTCAAAGCGTAGTCCACTCTATGGTTGAATATATTGATGGATCAATCATCTCGCAGATGGGGGTGCCCGATATGCAAATTCCCATAGCCTATGCTTTAACCTACCCGGAACGGATCAAGCTCAACTTACCATCCCTTAACCTGATCAAGCAAAGTATGACGTTCCATGCCCCAGATTTCAACCGATTCCCCAGCCTCAAACTGGCGTATCAAGCGTGCAAGCAGGGTGGCTTGATGCCGGCCATCCTCAATGCTGCCAACGAGGTGGCGGTCTCCGCATTTCTTGCCCACCGCATCCGATTTCCTGAAGTCGCTCTCTGTGTTGCTGAAACCATGACCAGGACTGCAGGGGGACCAGCGATTGACTTAACCACCATCCTTGAGGCTGATCTGGCTGCTAGGGTCCAGGCCGAATCAATTATTGAGGCCATGTCCATAGCTAAACGCCAAAAGCAAGGCGGGTCTACCACCTGCCCCGACCTCCCTCCTAATCATCCACCCATACCTACACACCCACAATGAACTCAATCGTTTCTTTTATTATTGTCCTGGGAGTATTGATTTTTGTCCATGAATTCGGACACTTTATCACTGCCAAATTCTTTGGAATCAAAGTCCTTAAATTTTCTCTTGGTTTTGGACCCAAAATCATAGCTAAACAGATTGGCGAAACAGAATATCTACTCAGCGCCTTGCCCCTTGGAGGCTATGTAAAGATGCTGGGCGAACAACCAAATGAAACGGTATCAGCAGAAATGGCAGGACGTTCCTTTGCCGCCAAATCCGTTTGGAAACGATTTATGGTTGTCTTAGCCGGTCCAATATCTAACCTGATTTCTGCCATCGTTATTTTTACAGTGGTAATTCTCATCACCGGCATCCCCCACCCCCTCCCAACCACCGAAATTGGTGAGATTTCGCCAGGTTCAGCTGCCGAACAAGCCGGACTCAAGCCAGGTGACATCGTCGTTGCCATTGACGGCAAAGCAATAACATCTTGGTCAGAAGTGTCGGAATCGGTGAAAAAAAGCGGAGGGAAAGAACTTACGGTCTCCATCAAACGCGGAGCAGAACTCATCGACGCAACCGGCGCCCCCACCACCTCCGAGGTCAAGAATATCTTCGGTGAAGTGGTTGATACCCGCTTTCTGCTTGGCATCTCCCAGAAGCAATCATTGCGCTATGAACCGGCCACCCTCTCCGGAGCCTTTATCGAAGGCGTCGAACAGACCTGGTTTTATATCGAATTGACCGTCTTGAGTCTATGGAAGATTATCCAACGGGTGATCCCGGCCTCACAGATCGGAGGCCCGATAATGATCGCTCAAATGGCAGGCCAGCAGATGGAAGCAGGATGGATCAGCCTCTTCTCCTTCATGGCGGTTCTAAGCGTCAACCTCGGCATCATCAATCTTTTCCCTATCCCCATCCTTGATGGTGGTCACCTGGTATTCTTTTCCATCGAGGCGCTGCGGAGGAAACCATTGACCTTACGCGCTCAGGAAATTCTGCAACAAGTCGGCATGTTCCTGCTCGGCTCACTGATGCTCTTCGTTTTCTATAACGACTTTGCCCGTCTCTTCGGCAAAGGGTAAGAGAATATGGCAAGGCACGGATCGACAGTGGTCACCGGCCCAATCATCCTGGCCATTGAAAATGCAACCATGTGTGGCAGCGTTGCCCTGATCTCTGCAGGACTCTGCCTTGCCGAATATTCGCTTACCACATCAATCACCCACTCCAGAAGACTACTCACTACTGTTCAACAGTTGATGGCAGACACTAATTTCACCTGGGACCGCATTGACGCTATCGCTGTCAGCTCGGGACCAGGCAGTTTCACCGGACTACGCATCGGCCTGACAACCGCCAAAGGGCTGGCCATGGCGACTGGAAAACCTCTCATTGGAGTCAGCTCTCTCACCACCCTGGCGTGTCAGCTCCCATGGACCGACAAAATGATCTGTCCAATGATTGATGCGAGAAAGCACGAAGTATACACCGCTTTTTACCGTTATGCCGGAGACGGACCCCCTCGGAGGATAGGCGATGTTGTTGCGATTGATCCTGAGGCTCTGGCGCAACTAATCAATAATGATGTGCTTTTCCTCGGGGACGGCAGTCAATTGTATCACGACACCTTGTCGAAAATTTTGGGAAAACGGGCAAATTTCGCCAGTACAGAACTCTTTTTTATTCGTGCAGCGGCTTTGGGCCATTGCGCACTATACAAGTATCGGCAAGGACAATTCCTCGACCCCGTCAGCGCTATTCCAGACTACATCAGACCATCGGAAGCCGAAGTCAACTTCCCGATAATTAAATCTGAGTAGCTCATCAGTAGGCAACAAGTCTCTCGCCTATCGATTCAACTTCATTTCTCTCCAAATCATCTTTTTCTTACTTCGAAAAGACTATTCAACAGAATTATCGTTCTTGGCATTGACATTCATATTCAATATTTTTTGATCTGTAATGTCGGTTACTATCCCCTCAAGTGCATACGGCTTCCCAGATTCATTAAAATATACCGTATTCCGTTGATTGATCCAGCGAATATGCCCAGCTTTATTTATCACCTGATACTCGAAACAATGAGGCACCTTGCCTGTCAATAGATTTTCCCACTGTTCGGAAAAATATGTTTGCCAATCGTGATGAACAATTTGTTTGATGAAAAGAGGTTCCTGATAGAACTCAGACGGAGTATAACCAAAAATATCGAGCGAAGCCTTACTCACAAATTCATATTCACCAGCAGGGAGAGACATCCGAAAAAGCATATCCCGGGCATTATCAGTCAATTGCTCAAATCGATTGAGGCTAACGATAAGCACATCGACTAATTGCTGATATTTATAAAGATATTTTATCAAATATAGACCAAAGACACTTGCCACAAGAAACAAGACTCCACGGATATACAAATTCTCAGAAGGAATGTCAGTCAATAGCCATTCAAATAACGTCAACTTCTGCACATCATTAAACATCACCCATGCGGCAAAAGAATCCAACACCCAAAAAAAGACCGTTGCTCCAATGACAAATTTAATGACATGCTGAACATCTTCTCGGGCAAAACTGGCAAGGGTCGTCTCTTTTGAAAAATTCGGCAACACAATGCCAATCATAATGGCAAGTACCACAAGCAGCATACACAAACATATTGCGATAATAATCTCCCGCTTTTCCCACCCACCAGGAGCTAAAGTAGAAAGCTCAGGGAAAAATTTCTTCTCTAATTGATGATAAGTGGCTTTATTTGTTGTTTTTCCTTCTTTCAAATACTTATCCAAACTCTCTATAAGAAAAGAATTTTCATTCTTAGGAACGGCATATTGAACTTCAGTCGATTTGAAAACAATTGGTGTATATTGAATTTTGTAGATCGGGGTCAGATTCTGACGATGATAATCATTAAAAAGTCCTGCATCCACGCTTCCAGTAGCAACTGCCTCAGCCATTTCCTGGTAGGAATTTACACGTTTGAGAATCGTATTAATTTTCAACCTCTCGCAGGTCTCCGCTAAATACTCGCCAGCAACGCTGTGAGACAAGACCACAACTGTCTTCTCATTTAGATCGTTCATCGTCTGAACGTCAGTAACCCCTGATTTGACAAAGATCTGTCCAGTCTGAACGGCATTTTTTTCGCTTGTAAAATCGAGAAACTGACGCCTCTCCTTGGTTGGTTCAACACCTAACCCAAGATCAATCGATCCAGTTTCAAGACTCTGGATCACATTTTTTAGAGAAGTATAAAAAGAATAGGAGAGTATCCATCCTTCTTTTTTGGCAACATCCTTTAATATCTCAAGATGAAATCCTGTAGGTTGACCGCCCTTTTCATAAATGACTGGAAAATTGTTATAAATACCAACTCGGATATGCTTGTCAGCGTTTTCCTGACCAGCTACATCACCTTGAGCAGATCCTAAACATATAAGCAGCGCACAGGCAGTGACCAAAAAAATACGCAGATCTCTCTTCAGACGTTTCATCATACTTCCACCTCAGTAAAATAGTAGTAAAAGCGAACACTAAAAGCATTGTATCCACAGGTGGGTAAAAAACAAGAGTAAAAGAGGTGGAAGGGGACTCGAATGGACAAAAAAAAAGGTTCCTTGCCTAGTTGGCAAGGAACCTTAAAAAATAAATTCGGCAGTGACCTACTCTCCCACCAAGTCACCCTGGCAGTACCATCGGCGCTGAAGAGCTTAACTTCCGTGTTCGAAATGGGAACGGGTGTGTCCTCTTCGCTATGACCACCGAAAACTTGAATTTTAGTTTAACGACCGGTGTGTTGGTCGGTAAAACTTTAAAACTTGTTTTTAATGTTTCACGGATCGTTATCTCATCCATGAAAACATTATAACATTAACATCCGATGCGTTGGTTTGTTAATGTTTCGGAATACTACTATATAAAAATTCCGATAACTGAATAGCATTTCTTTAGTTTGTCTTGTACTGCAACTTAGGTGATATAAAAAAATTATGGCCAAGCCTCACGGCTGATTAGTACCAGTTAGCTCCATGCATTACTGCACTTCCACACCTGGCCTATCGACGTCGTAGTCTTCGACGAGCCTTCAGGTGGCATTCACCACGGGATATCTTATCTTAGGGTGGGCTTCCCGCTTAGATGCTTTCAGCGGTTATCCCTTCCGAACGTAGCTACCCTGCTATGCCTCTGGCGAGACAACAGGAACACCAGCGGTTCGTCCATCCCGGTCCTCTCGTACTAGAAGCAGGACCCCTCAAACATCCAACGCCCATGGCAGATAGGGACCGAACTGTCTCACGACGTTCTGAACCCAGCTCGCGTACCGCTTTAATTGGCGAACAGCCAAACCCTTGGGACCTGCTCCAGCCCCATTATGTGATGAGCCTACATCGAGGTGCCAAACCGCCCCGTCGATATTGACTCTTGGGGGAGATAAGCCTGTTATCCGCGGCGTACCTTTTATCCGTTGAGCGACGACCCTTCCATGCGGAATCGCCGGATCACTAAGACCTACTTT
>VMSU01000004.1 GCA_013792005.1 Desulfobulbaceae bacterium | reverse complement strand
TCTGGTGTTGAAATAAAGCCATATCCTTCCAGAAGGCCTAAACGAAATCTACCATCATAGACTGTCTTGTCCTCAAAAGTGATCATTCCAGAGCCATTCAGGCAATCACTCTCCTTAAGACACGTCCCCTTCCTGCCGTCGACAGCAACAACGGCGCCGCCTCCCTGGTATCTCCCATTACGAAAACTCCCACTAAAGCTCGAGCCATCAGCCAAAGTTATTGTTCCCTGACCATTGAATTTGCCCTGTTTAAAGTCACCGATGTATTTACCTCCGCCATCAAGATCCATAGTTCCAGATCCCTCCAGACAGTCACCCTCTTGACATGTCCCTACAAATTCTACTGGCGAGGTATCCGGCAGCGCCCGACTCTGCTTAGTCTTGACGCAGGACAACACTCCCGCCAAGACGAATAACATCACTCCCAAAAGCACATACTTATATCTTTTCATTTCCACAACAAAAGATCCCTTACCATCGCTTATGAGCAGACACCCCAGAATTCTTGACAATGCCTGCCTTTTCTGTCAATCTCACAGCTTAAGTTAGCGGTTAGCGGTTAACAGTTATCAGTTATCGGTTATCGGTTATCGGTTACCTCCGCCATTGACAGGATTACTCACCGTAAACCGTAAACCGATAACTGCCAACCGCTAACCTGAGCAGTTACCGACCATTAGACTTTATGCCCACTACCGGATTTAAAAACACCATCCTGTCGATAATAATAGGCAAGCTGATATTTGCAACCAAATATCTTTGCCTCCTCGCTGCCTTATGCCTTATCGACAACACCCATTGCCACGCTGCCGACACGATGGACATCCCTGAGTCCAATGAGCCCCTGAACCAACTGAGCCTCAATGACTGCGCCAAATGCCATCCAGGTGTTGTCGCCTCTATTCATAGCAAAGGCATGGCACACCGAGACAAGCTTACCTGCACCGGATGCCACCCTGGCCACCCCCCCCACGATACCGGCATCATCCCTCTATGCAATCAGTGTCATCAAGGAGCTGCCCATTTCGGCCTGACCAACTGCCTGGAGTGCCACACCAACCCGCATACCCCCATGGAAATCACTCTTGCCAAAACCATTACCGGTCCTTGCACCACCTGTCATAACGGCCAACTCGAACAACTGCAGGATTACCAATCAATCCATTCAACCCTCGACTGCACCGCATGCCACACCCATCACGGCTACCTCCCCCCATGCTTCAACTGTCACCAATCACACCTAGAAGGCATGGCCAATGCAACTTGCATGGAGTGCCATAAACCCCATATGCCCCTGGAAGTGAATTATGCCCCAGACACACCTTCTGAATATTGCGGCCCTTGCCACTTGGAAGTTTACTCTCTCCTAGGGGCCAGCCGCGCCAAACACCGCAATGTTAAATGCGCAGAGTGCCATGCCACCAAACATAAAACCATACCCGAGTGCCAAAAGTGCCACAACACACCACACTCCCAGTCCATCCTGTCACAATTTGAAAGCTGCGGCAAATGTCATGGCCTAGCCCACGACCTGCGGCTTAATCAAATTGATATCCGCCTCGAAAATCTGGCACACTAGAAACTGCTTCGGCAACGACCCACAACCCAAAAACACTATGTCCCGGAAAATCAAACAACGCCCTACCTCCGGGATAAAAAAAACATCCCCCCCTGCAACCAATACTCTCCAAACAGCCATCAACGCCCACAACAACGGTGACATCTACAAGGCAGAAACCCTCTACCGTGCCGTCCTGACGGCTCTGCCACGAAACACCGACGCCTTAAACCTGTTGGCAACCCTCTATCAGCAACAAGGGAGATTTAAGGATGCCATCCCGCTCTTGACCCGGGCGATTACCCTAACACCCTCGCGGCCTGACTACCATTCAAACCTAGGCTCAGCCCTGCGAAGCGCCGGAGAACTCGACAAGGCCACCACCGCATTCAGGAAGGCCCTTTCCTTGCAACCGGGCCACCTGGAATCTCAATTTAATCTGGCGATGACCCGCCGTGAGCTAGGTGATATTGCTGGGGCACTCCAAAGCTTTCGCACCATCCTCATCACCAAGCCCTCCTTCATCCCAGCGCATGAAATGATGGCCAAGATCATGCTGGAGCAAAGACTGCTTGATGAAGCTCTAGCCTGTCTCCAAGAAATCATCCACTATGCCCCGCAGAACAGCACGGCTTTTTTCGAGTCCGGCAATATCCTGCAAGCCCAGAACAAACTCACCGATGCCGTTACAGCCTATAAGCACGCCATTGCCCTCACCCCTCATTACGCCGTGGCCCTCAACAATCTGGGCAACACCTTAGTCAAACAAGGAAAGCTTAACGCCGCCATGCACTGCTACCAAGAGGCCATCCGGCACATGCCTGATCTTGGCGAAGCCTATGTCAACCTCGGTTGGACCTACAAAGAACACGGGATGATTGAGGACGATATTGCCTGCCTTAAGCAGTACCTCTCGCTCCGCCCCAACGACCACAAGGCACACAGTGATCTGCTCTTCTCTATGAATTACGATCCCTCTTATAGCCCAGAACAGCTCTACTCTGCCGCCAAAGGCTGGTGGCAGCAGCATGCGCCAAAAGAAATCATCTTCACTCACCAACCTCGAATCTCTGGTCAAAAATTACGGATCGGCTTTCTCTCCCCTGACTTTCGGCAGCATCCGGTGGGAACATTCCTCACCCCACTGTTCTCCGCCATCGATAAACAAAAGGCAAGCCTGCACTGTTACGCCGAAATGCACAATCAGCAGAAGGATGCCGTAAGCCACAGACTGCTCTCCATTGCCGACACCTGGACCAACACCCTAGGACTCACGGCTGCTGAAGCGGCAGCAAGAATCCATCAAGATCGTATCGACATCCTGATCGACCTGGCCGGACATTCCGCAAATAACCGACTGGACATCATGGCGCTTAAACCAGCCCCTGTCCAGGTGAGCTGGCTTGGTTATGTCAACACCACCGGGCTGCCGGTCATCGATTACCGCCTCACCGACATTGTGACAGACCCTCCCGGCACGGAGGCATGGCATAGCGAGAAGCTATTCAGGATGCCTGATGCCTTCTTCTGCTATGAACCGCCTGTTGACGCTCCAGCCATCGGTCCGCTTCCCGCCCTGACTCAAGGGCATATCACCTTCGGCTCCCTCAACAATCCGGCAAAGATCTCCCCACAGGTCATCGCCGTGTGGGCAAAAATTCTTATACAAACGCCGCACTCCCGACTGATAATGATAGGGGCTCCCTTTGCCGACGAATTTATTATCAACCGCTACCAATCTTTATTCAGCGACCAGGGAGTGGACTCCGAACGAATCAGCATGAGGGCTACGCTACCCATGCAGGAGTATCTGCAACTTTACAATACAATAGATATTGCCCTCGACCCATTCCCCCATAACGGCCACACAGTTACCTGCCACACCCTGTGGATGGGGGTCCCGGTCATAGCTCTACTGGGAGAAAGGTATGCCGCCAGGATGGGGGCAAGCGTCCTCGTTGGGACCGGCCTGTCAGAACTGGTGGCACCTACGACTGATGACTATATTTCAATGACCACCACACTTGCCAATGACCTCAAACGGTTATCAGAGTTACGTAACTCCATGCGCGACCGCCTGTCTCGTTCTCCGATATGCAACACGCGCCGCTTCGCCCAAAACTTCCTTCAGGCGATGCAGCAGATGGCCACACCTTGGCTTATCAGCCACTGAGGCCTTGCATTTCCCCCGTTAAATTCGTATAACGGCACAGTGTGAAATTTCATTAACTACGAACCCTGTCATTGTCTTACGTGGCTGTTAACTATGATGGCGTCGCAAAAAGCCCGATCTACTGCGTTGCAGCGCACTTTTGCTCATTCGGCACACCATATGTGTGGCCTCATTCGCAAAAGCACACTGCGTCTTGTATATCGGCCCTTTTGCTTAGCCATCCCGTGACTTTTTGCGAGACCATCAACTATTTTCAGCTAAATCTCCAGCTGGAGATAAACACCGACTGGTAGCCAATGCCTTGTCCCCTTCGGCTCCACTCAGGGAACAATTATCGCGGGACCGTTCCCTGAGCGGAGCCGAAGGGGACAGAACAAAGAGCTTACTGCGTTGAATTTTACTCTATCGTATTAACTCGGTTATTGTTCCTCAACAATCTACTTAACTTACGTTGCGCGTGATATCACTACATCAACTCTACCCAACAATAGCGCGTCCCTTGGTTCGCGTACTCCTTATACTCCTGACCCTCGCAGGAATCTACCAAGCTTTTATTTCCCACACCCTTGCCGCCGATCCCGCTACTGCAACTCAAGGGAAAGAACCCCTTTTCTATACGGTACAAGTAGGAAGTTACGCCAATGAAGATGAGGCAATCCTCTGGTATGACCGCCTTGCCGAAGCATTGCCTGACAGCGCCAAGGATTTCTTGCGGATTGAAATCATAGCCCCTTTTCACACCGTCCGGATCGGAAAAGCGGAAAAGCGAGAGGAAATTATTGCGCTCTTTACCGAAGCGCAGAGAATCACCCAGCGGCCACCGGCAATCATCCACGGCTACTTCAAACCGGAACGGATTTCGAAAATTCACACTCTTGGCGCCACCCCTCCTCAGCAAGACCAAAAAAAAACACACCCTATAAGCATCAAACCAGCCGTCAAGCACGAACCCTTTACCGATGCCAAGGAAGAGTCCCTTGACACCGTCCAGGGAAAACCCCTCCCTCCCCGTCAGGGTGAAAAGGAGAAGACCACCGTCAACTCATCCCTACCTGTCCCGGCACCGATCAAGATGCCCGATGCCGCCATGAAGCAAATGATTATTAACAAATACACGACTGACCAAACAGCAAGCAAAAATCAACAAGATACCCTTATCAAGCAAAGCCAATCCTTCCCGGAAAATCCCTCCTGCCTCACCTCCACCTGCCATCAGACTATAACGTCTGGAAAAATCAACCACCATCCTGCACAAACCAGCCGTTGTCTGGCCTGCCATCAACAGGTGAACCAGCAACACCCGGATACGGCAGGATCCGACTTTCAACTAGCGGCCCAAGGGTCTGACCTCTGCGCACAATGCCACCCCAGACTGCTGGGCAAGAAATACACCCACCAGCCCGCCCGAGATGGAGAATGCACTAGGTGCCACAACCCACACACCTCCGACAGTCCCTTCTTGTTGAATATTTCGGCTGAAAACCAAAATACACTCTGCCAGGAGTGTCATGACCAAGAATTTTCGACAAAAAAATACACCCATGGTCCTGTCGGGCTTGGCGCCTGCACTTACTGCCACAGCCCCCATGAATCCGACCACAAAGGACTGCTCAAAAATGATCCTCAATCCCTGTGCTTTGAGTGCCATACTGACATCGCACAAGGGGTCAAGGAGTCCCTCAGTATCCACAAAGTAGTACAGACTGAAGGTTGCGTCTCCTGTCACCTGCCACACGGCAGCGACGCCCCAAGCCTGTTAAAAGAAAGCGGGGAAAAATTCTGCTTTACCTGTCATGACGACATTGAGGATAAATTCAACAAATCGCGATCAAAGCATGGTGGAGCCTACCTTGACAAACAATGCGGCACCTGCCACCAGCCCCACTACTCACCATACGAAAAACTACTCAACAACAAACAGTTAGATCTTTGCATCTCCTGCCATAGCGACAAAAAATCAACCAGTGCCAAGGCGCCAAAGAATATTGCGTTAGAACTAAAGAAGACTTTTGTCCACGAACCGGTCGCCCAAGGAGACTGCAGCGGATGTCACGACCCTCATGGCTCTAAGTTTCTAAAATTATTGACCGGCCCTTACCCAGATACCTTTTATGCGCCTTACGACCAGGATCTCTACGATCTCTGCTTTTCCTGCCATGACAAAGAATTGCTGACCAGCCAGAACACGAGTAAAGCAACATCATTCCGGAACGGCCCGGCAAACCTCCACAACCTCCATGCCAGTATTCCACGCAAGGGGAGAACCTGTAAGACTTGCCATCAACCCCACGCCAGCGATGGCCCAAAGTTGATCAACCAGACTGGTTCGTACTTTGGAGAATGGCAAATGTCAATTTCCTTTACCACTACGACCAACGGCGGAACCTGTATGCCTGGCTGTCACCGCAAGATGGAATACAATCGTGACCACGCTATTGACAGAGGCGTCAAGGAGCCAGGAGTTGG
>VMSU01000003.1 GCA_013792005.1 Desulfobulbaceae bacterium | reverse complement strand
CCTTTTTCCCGCATGGCGGAGTAGGCATTGGTGCAAAGATTCATGAGCACTTGGTGGACCTGGGTCGGGTCGGCGAGTACCATGCCACAGTCGACTACATTCTGGTGAATGGCGATGGTGGTCGGGATGGATGAGCGCGGCAGCTTGAGCGCCTCCTTGATGATCAGATGAATTTGCAGTAGCTGCCGTTGCTGTTCCCCTTGTCGGCTGAAGGTGAGGATCTGTTTGACCAGCTCCTTGGCCCGCCGACCCGCCTTCTCGATCTCCTGCGCCATGCCGCGCTCCGGACTGCTGTTGGGTAATATCCCGGCAATCAATTCGCTGTAGCCTAAGATCGGCGTGAGGATGTTGTTGAAGTCATGGGCGATTCCACCGGCCAAGGCGCCAATGGCCTCCATCTTCTGAGATTGGCGCAACTTCTGTTCCAGCTGTTTGAACTCGGTAATGTCCTTGGCAGAGTGCACGAGCCCATAAAACTTACCATTTTCACTCACCATCGGCGACATGGTGACCCAAAAGGTCTTTTTTAACCTTTCGTGATAGAGTTCTGCTGCGTGAGTCTTCCCCTCCTGAAGAACCGCGTAGGCGGGGCACTCGCTGCAAGGGACATCATCTTCCCTGAAGAGTTCATGACAACGGCGGCCAACGATCTCATCCCGTGGCAGGTCAAAAAAAACAGAGGCGGCTTTATTTGCCTGAAGGATGCGAAAATCCTTGTCTTGTACGGTGATGATCTCATCAAGAATGGAATCAAAGGTTAACTCCCACTGCTCCTTAGCCTTACGAATCTGCTCCTGGTCTTGTTTCAGCTGGGTGATGTCCTGGGCCAGCAAGAAACAGCCCTGTACTCCGCTACCGTTTTCAAAATGAGGGAGCAAGGTGGCGTGAAACTGACGCAGGCTGCCATTGTCAATGGGGATAGCGCCTTCATACTCAGCCGTTTTGCCGCTCAACGCCTGAGTAAGATGAGAGGAGATCTCACGATAATTCTTTTCCCCAAATAGCTCACAGGCCTGACGGCCGATTATCTGTTCGGGTTTCAGGTAGAACCAATTCTCAAACTCTTGGTTGATGAATCGAAAGCACGCATCCTGGTCCACGTAGGCGATGAGCACCGGCAACCCATCCGTCAATTGTCGGAGAAGCAGTGTCTGGTCCCTGATCTGTTTTTCCGCAGCTACCTGCAAGTCGAGCATCTTGTCCAAGGCAGTGGAAATGACAGCCAGTTCGTCTGCCCCACCAAGCTGCGACCGGGCAGTGTTCTCACCCAGGCCAAAGCGATTGATCGTCTCGCAGACCCTGCGAGCGCGACGGAATAAAACTACATACAGAAAAAACAATAAAAACATTACAATAGCCAGGGACAGGGAGAAGACAAAGAAGACTTCCCGATGCAGCGTTTTTTGCCATGACGCCTTGAGCGGTTGCATCCCATACTCATGATAGAGTAGGCCGATTCGAGCAGGGTCTCCTCCGAAAAACAGAGGGGCAACGGCATAGATGATCTGCTTGTCCCGGCTGAAGATGATCTTCCTTTTGGGGGTGCTTACCCTGGCATCAAAAAGATTTGTCGTCAGTTGTTTTCCCTCAGCCGAGATGTCACTCATGGCTAAAGGGTGTCCCTCCCATGCCGGGTTTGAGGCGCTGACGATGCGCTTTTTTTCGTCTACCACCATGGTGACCTCTCCATTGTCAGCGCTTTGGGAGAGAAGGGCAACCTCCTTTTTTAGGCGCTCCATGTCTTCAATCCGTAGGGTGGCATTCATATGGACCTGATTGCGCATCATGATCTCGTCGACAAAATCGACCCCTTGTTTCTCAACCAACTTGACCCCGGCAGTGTTATAGGTCTGATAACTTACAGCGCCGCGCAGAATAGCCATGGTCAGGAGCAGCGCCGGGATTGTGATACGTAGAGGATAACGGGAAAAAATATTCATTGGGCTGCCTCCTGTGCAGCGGGGAAATTGCTGGTGGTGGCGGATTGACGCTGGAATCCTGGTGGCGTGGAAGACTGACATAAGTGCAACAGGAAACATCCCAGGTTTCTTAATGAGCTTATTATTACTATGAGGGTTAATTTCGAAGAAGTCAATCGTGCCAGAGGGTAATCAAGTAACAATGGCTAGGTTACAGCTCTTTAAGATGGAGAAATTTAACAGAAATGATGGCAATAATAAATCCTACAAGGTGGCAGTTTGAAAATTCTTATAGACTGTACGTGACAAAATCGGCCAAAGTTCCGTCGTTTCTATTCCCCGATAGTTACTTAGCCAGTCTCTGGTATTCATTCCTCTTGAAATAATACAGCTATCGAGTAGCCTATTATTTCATCACAGATGAGTGTGACACTCCCAGGAGCGGTCATTTTTCGTAAACGTTCACCGGGCACCCGGTAGACGTTTACAGTCCGGTGAAATCCGCACGTTCAACGCTTCTGGTGAACGATTGCCATTTTTCAATGATACTTTGTTCTATCCGCTTCGATTTTAACTCCTTTGATAATTATATGCCCGAATCCCTGAATGATTTTTTACTGAAGATCCCATTTTTCAAGGAACTTAATCTCTCCCTGACAGAACGAGATGAATTAGTTCGACTCATTGAGGATGAGTATCTTTTTGAATTTTTATCGTCAATTATCAGGGAGTCTGAAGATATCCTGGCAATTTCCCCTAACCTTGATCGGCTGGTGATCCTTGAACTTGCCGCAGAAAAAATCGCTCATGCCCTTAAAGCTGCGGCTGCATCCATCCGCCTTTTTGACCCCAAGTCTTTTAAGATGCTGACTTTTGGCGCCTACGGCCTGCACGACAACGAGCGGTCTTTAGCCATTCCGGTCAAAAAATCCATTGCCGGTCGAGTAGTTGAGGAAAAAAGAAGCATTGTGGTTCCCAGTATTATGAAGAATCCTTTGTACAGGGAGAAAACTATCGTAGCGCAGAAGGGATTTAACTCTTTAATCGCGGTCCCTCTCCAGATGCCAAGCTTTGTAGGCTCGACCAACGATATCTTGGGTTCGCTCCAGATATATTTCTTGGAGGATGACCGTCTATTTAATCGACTTGAAGTTATCAGGGCCGAGATGCTGGCCAGGCGGGTTAGCTATGTCATGGCCAAGAAGAGAATTCTAGATATGAAGTCCTTGAATGACAAGAAGGAGGCGATTTCTGATAAGATTTTCGTTAAACTTAGCCATCGGGAAGGGATTAAGCTGAGGGACTTTTTTAATCTGATCGTCCCTGAGCTGGATGAATTTATCAAGCTCCATAGCTGTTCACTCTTCACACTTTCGGACGATCAGATGAGCACTTACTTGGAGGCATCATATCCTCCTGATCATACTTACCATGAGCATGGTCACCTTTTTACCCTGAAGCATCACGGCTATTTCTGGGCTGCGGTTCATGGCACCAAAGAGTATGCCGATATGCCGTATGAACGGATTGACCCTTCATACCTCTTAATCAAAGATCCTTTCCAGAGCAAGTTGATTGGCCCCGGCCTGCTTGCCTTCGCTCAGAGGGAAGATATTCACTCGATTCTCTTTGTCCCTCTGAGAACGGCATCTGTCACCCGACACATTCTTTGCTTTTTTGCTACCCAACAAAAACAGTACTTCACTGAAGATGAAATCGAGCTGTTAACCTTTTTCGGCAAGGAGATCATGAAGGCAGTGCGCCTGGAATTTTTAGGCGATATGCTGCATGATTTCAAAAATCCAGCCGTTGCAGTGGCAGGTCTTGCAGCACGTTCGCGAAAGCTTATGGATAGTGATGACTTGAATCCCTTGCGCGAAAAACTTCTTTACTATCAGGATGTAGTGGTCAGGGAGACGGCACGTTTGCAGGATCTGGCATTGACCATGACCGGGGAAGGGAGAGAGGAGAAAATTGATTTGGGGCAACTGGCCAAGGAGCGTTTCGCGCTCAATGAGCATGTCATCGAAGAGTCGAAATATGCCAATATCAGAGTAAACCCGGTCTCAATCGAGACAGGGTTATTCGTCCTCTGTCCTCGATATGGGCTAGAACGGGTTCTGGACAATCTCTTTAACAATGCCACCAAGGCCATTCCACGAGAGGGAGGTTATATTGAGATGCGCTGCTTCGGTTGTGGGAATATGGCCTGTCTTGAGATCGTCAATTCTGGTGAGATCGATCAAGATCAAATCGCGCTGGTCACGAAGGGCGGGGTCTTGGGTCGAGGCCTTAATATCGTATCCCGATTTATTCAGAATAACCAAGGCAAACTTGTTATCGTCTCTGAGAATGGTGTGAGCATTTTTACTATCAAACTGCCCCTGTATAAAAGATCATAAAGGAGTGAAGGTTACGAAAATACATTTTAAACAATTAACGCGGTGGTACTGGTTTGTGATGTTGACATAGGTGTTGGGAGAGATCTTCATCGGCATGGAAATCCCGTTACCTCGTAGCTGTTTAGTTTTGTAGGTTATGGTGAAGGATGGCCATAGAAGTGAAGGTGCCCACTTAAAATAATGAGGAACCTGATTTTCGTTGCCTATTGCAGGATTGCAATCATGCAATGCCATAAATTGCAATCCTGCAACGTCGATTAGCCATCTTTTTGAATCGGGCTTTTTGGGGCAACAATTAACTGTGAGTTGTCGTGCTCCCCAACACGTAATTTCTGCTGCTGCATTAGCTGAGGTGAATTTTTTGCTTTTTCCACTCAATTATATTCAATGACATTGTTGTTATTTCTGTGAAGGCAGCAAACCTGGGAAGATGGCTGTCTCGTAGGGTTTCCCGCCATGGCGAT
>VMSU01000002.1 GCA_013792005.1 Desulfobulbaceae bacterium | reverse complement strand
CCAGCAGCGCTACAGATGCGCGAAATAAGCCTGCGAACTATAGCCCGTCTATGTGAGCAGGCTTATGACAAAGCAGATGTGGTGTTGCTGGATAGTTACGTTGATTCTTTATAAGGGACTCGGAAAATACCACATCGACTGCATAACAAAGGAGTGGGCAATGAAAAATACTCAATACACCGTCGGGCTACTGCAACTCGCCTTTTCTGCTGACCCTGACGACAATTTACAAAAAACCCTCTCCTGGGTAGCAAAAGCAGCGCACCAAGGCGCTCAGGTTATTTGCCTACCGGAACTTTATCGGTCCCAATATTTTTGCCAAAAGGAAGATTCATTTCTCTTCGATCTTGCCGAACCCATCCCCGGACCATCAACCACGGCATTTCAAAAGACGGCCAAGGATTTAGGAGTTGCAATCGTGGTGCCCCTGTTTGAAAAACGGGCTCCGGGCCTGTATCACAACAGCGTAGTGATGATCGATGCCAGCGGCAACAACTTAGGGGTCTACCGCAAGATGCACATCCCGGATGACCCTGGCTATTACGAAAAATACTATTTCACGCCGGGCGATCTGGGCTTCAAAGCCTTTGAGACTAAATTCGGCATGATCGGCACCTTGATCTGCTGGGATCAGTGGTATCCGGAAGCGGCCAGGCTGACGGCCCTGCAAGGGGCCTCTGTCCTGATGTACCCAACGGCAATCGGCTGGCATCCGGCAGAAAGAGAGCGATACGGGACAGAACAGCGAGACTCGTGGATAACCATCCAGCGCTCACACGCCATTGCCAATGGCGTGTATGTCGCAGCCGCCAACCGTATCGGCCTGGAGCAACCGCTTGCCGATGGCGAGGGCATTCAATTCTGGGGATCTTCCTTTATCTGCGACCCCCAGGGGGTCATCCTTGCACAAGCCTCGACCGATCAAGAAGAGATCCTCTTAGCGGAGGTCGACATGCGCCACCTAGAGACGATCAGGAGAAACTGGCCCTTCTTGCGGGACAGGCGAATTGACGCCTACGATGGAATTACCAAACGATTCCTGGACGCATAACCATGAGCACCCCTCGCTACCGTTTACCTGCCGAATGGGAACCTCATAAGTCAACAATCCTCTGCTGGCCGCATCAAAAAGCGGATTGGCCCGGAAAATTCATGCCTATCCCCTGGGTCTACACCGAGATCATCAAAAACATTGCGTCGTCGGATGAATTAGTCCGGATTATTGTTCAATCAGCACAAGACAAAACCAAGGCCCAACGATGCCTTAAACGCGCTGATGTTGCTCTGGAAAACATAGAATTTATCGTCACCCAAACCGACCGGGGCTGGATGCGTGACTCCTCTCCTTGCTTTGTCAAGCAGGGGCCGGAAACCCTTGCTGTACAATTCACCTTCAATGGCTGGGCCAAATATGACAACTGGCAACTCGACCGGCACATCCCGGCAACCTTGAGCCAGGCCATGAGGGTGGATCTACGCGAAGCGATTTACAATGAACGCATGGTGGTATTGGAAGGTGGCGCCATAGACACCAACGGTTGCGGGACCCTGCTGACCACCATGGAATGCCTGCTTGATAAGACAACCCAAGTGCGGAATCCTGGGTTCAGCACAAGCGACTACGCAACTGTGTTTGCGCGATATCTGGGCATCACCAACGTCATCTGGCTCAATCGGGGAATTGCCGGCGATGACACCCATGGCCATGTTGACGACCTGTGCCGGTTCGTCAATCGAGATACCGTGGTGCTATGCCGCGAGAAAAACCAGACTGACGACAACTACCGTCTGCTGGAGGAGAATTTCGAGCGCTTACAAGACGCTCGCCTCGAAGATGGCGCAAAGCTCAATATCGTCTCCCTGCCAATGCCGAGACCAGTAGTCTTTGAAGGTTTACGCCTACCGGCCAGTTACGCCAACTTCTATATTGCCAACCGGTCAGTCCTGGCGCCAACTTTCAACGATCCCAATGACCGGATAGCACTAACGATATTACAAGACCTCTTCCCTGATCGCCAGGTAGTCGGCATCCATGCCGTCGATCTGGTTTGGGGTCTGGGAACCATTCATTGCCTGAGCCACGAAGAACCGATGTAGTCCTTCCGAGCAAAAGAAAAAGCAGCTACGTTCCTCTCAGGCTATTCCGCCAAAGTGTTTCATAAACTGGATCCGCTCAAAAGCGGCCGGGTTTTCGACCTGGTCACGACTCAACTTCCCCCTGAAATCTTCAATCTTGGCATACGATTTCTCTTCCATCCACTGTTCCAGCCCGTCGAGAAGGACCTTGATCTGGCCAGGACCGTTTTTATAAATTGTGGAAACCACCTGCACCGCCGTAGCCCCGGCAAGCAGCTGTTTGATCAGGCTCTTACTATCATGAATACCGGTCCCAGCGACCAGATCCTTCTCGATTATGCCTGACATCAGGGCAATCCAGCGTAAAGTGTCACAATTTTCCTCAGGAACACTGAAAATATCTGAAGAATTCACTGCCATCCGATCAATGTCAATATCAGGATTATGAAACCGATTAAACAGGACAAATCCACCGACTTCACTCCTCCAGCTCAGCCTGGTCACCAGATTGGCCAGAGATGAGGAATATTTACTCATCTTCAGGGTAATGGGAATAGACAGCGATGACCCGACTCTCTCCATGATGCTGAAGAAGAGATCTTCGTTTTCCTGACATGTTGTTTTGGGATTACTCGGCAGGAGCGAGATATTGAGCTCAAGGGCATCGGCGCCCGCCTGTTCGACAGATTTGGCAAACGAAACCCACTCAGCGCCAGAGACACAGTTAATGCTGGCAATCACTGGAATATCTACAGACTGCTTGGCCTCAGAGATCAACGAGATATACCCCTGAACCGCGCTGCCCCGGGTATATTCACGAACATAATCCCAGGCCTCGGGATAATCGGTATTATAGCTCTCCATATTATTTGAAAGTTCGGCCTGGATTTGCTCCTCAAACAGTGATTTCAACACTACCGCGCCAGCCTGGTTCTCCGCAAGCTCCCTGATCTTCCCAACTGAGCCTGTAAGCCCGCAACTCCCCACTATAATGGGGTTCTTCAACCGCAAACCAAGATATTCCACCGAAAGATCTTTCATATTATTCCACCTGCTGTCAGAGAGTTAACAATTGGGAACGGATCCGTTTCACGGTTTACGGTTGACAGTTAGCGGTAAGCAATCCTACAGAATAGCTGATCACTTACTAATATCATTCATCATCCAACGATTCATGATATCAGTAATTCAGTTAACCGTAAACCGGGAACTGAATCACCGTCAACCCAAGTAATTACCAATAGAGTCGCACCCATAAAACCAAACCTGGGGGGGATACAAGGAACAGACCTAGTCACCCTTGCTGCTCTTGGTCTGTTCCTCGTCAACCAGCTCCTTCACGTCCATGGCGCGGTCAAAATCACCGGCCTGAGCATGGGTGAGCAACAGATCCTTGAGTCCGAAAACCTGTAACCGGCACGCCTGAGTGAAGAGCCGGTTGGCAAGAAGCAAAGAAGCGATCTCCATCTCATGGATCTTTCGGGTCGTCACCGCCTGCATGGTCTCTTTTATGAAGCGGCGATCCGCGGTTTCCACCCGAAGATAGGCCTTAAGCAATTCCCGAACAAATTCCTCCGGGTTTTCCAGGTCAGGCAGCCGATTCAGATCAAGACACAACTCCGACAACCGCTGCCGAAAAATCCGGTACTGGGCCTCAATAAAAACATTATCCGAGGCATCGAACTCGTCCAGATCCCCCCTGATTCCCTTGAAATTCTTCAATGCGTTCATAATATTACGCGAGGCATAGATCTTACGTTCCAATTCCTTGGACTCACCAACCTCCATCTTCTGGCTCTGCAACCGGGTATAGAAAGAGAAGATCTCTGCATGAAGAAGCTTGATATCTTCATACAACTTCTCCTGAATCAGCCTCTTACCGGACTTCATCTCCAGTGGCAACGACTCCCGGAAGATCAGCTTTTCGTCGATCTTAAGGAGGCGCAGCTGATAGAGTTGGCATTCTGAAAGAAGGTGGCGGATCTCCTTGCGTAGCGCCGCATCGGCAGCTTCAACCTCCTCCACCGGAGTATTATTGAGATAGACGGTAAGCACCGTCTTATAATCAGGGAATAGTCCATTTAACAGCCGTGCCAGCAATCCAATAAAGGGGAAAAAAAGTATCACCCCGATGACATTGAACAAAGTATGAAAGAGTGCCAATCCGGTTACCCCTTCAGCATCTCCTGGTAAGATCATCCCCACTAAATTCACCAGCAACGCCAGACCCACGCAAGCGAATATTGCAGTAACTCCATTGAACACCAAATGGCTTACACCTACCCTTTTCTTGGCTTGCGTCCCCCCCATGGCCCCCAGCAGCACGGTAATAGTGGTGCCGACGTTAGCGCCGATAATCAAAGCCGCCCCCATAGTGAAGGTAATCAGTCCGCTATGCAAGGCCGCCAAGGCAATGGCAATGCTGGCGGAACTGGACTGCATCAGGGCCGTCAACACCACTCCAACCAGAACGTAGACCCATATCCCATAATCTGGCAACTGACGAAAATCAAAGCCAGCCGCCAAGTTCTCGACACCGCCTTTCATATAGTCAAGTCCCAGGAAAAGAAAGCCAAAACCAAGCAGCAGACGTGCGACCTGAAAAAAACGTGAGCCGGAGGCGCTAAACACCAGCAACAATCCACCACCAGCAATAAAGGGGAGAGCAAAGCTTTCAATCTTGAGCTTAAACCCCAAGAGAGCGACGATCCAGGCGGTACAGGTAGTGCCGATGTTAGAGCCTAGCATCACCCCAATACCGGTCTCCATGCTCATTACCCCGGCCCCGACAAAGGCCAGCACCATCAACGACACCGCCGAACTACTCTGCAGGATAGCAGTTACCAGGGTGCCGCTACCCACCGCCCGCCAGTTACTCCGAGTCCAAAGAGAGATCATGCGCCGAAAAAACTTCCCGGACAGAGTCTTGACAGCATCCTCCAGCTGGTACATCCCAAAAAGAAACATCCCCAGCCCAGCCAGCAGTTTCCAAAAATCAAAGCCCTCAATTCCCATTACAATTCAGAATCCTCGGTTAAATAACATCATTAGCGTTTGCTAGATCAAAGAATCCCCAATTGAGTACAGGTCGACAATCGATCTCACTTCACCCCCCGCAAATACGCAAGGATTAGGATCTCGACCTGCCATTGACTTTGCAATAATTGAGCGGATGCCGTCATATAAGAAGACAAGATAGCGCCATCGGTGTGGACCGTGATGGCATGACAGTTATAGTTGAGGCAAAACATTGGTTTAAATCGAAGCACACACCCCAGAGGTCCGAGGAAATAACACTCAAAGCCGTCATCCTTCTGGATGTCGAGCCGACAACCAGCCAGAAGATTGATTAACAGGAGTACAGCATCGTTTTCATCAGCCATATAGAGACTGCAACAGCCGCCGCCAGATTTAAGGGCACAACGAGAACAGAGAGGCCCAAGATCCAGAGAAGCCATCTGCTCAGCAAGTAATTGAACCTGGCGCTCCATGGTCGCGAGTCCTTGGCGAATGAGCGGCAGGGCATGAAGAGCCTCGCCATCCTGCTGATGAAGCTGATGAGCCAAAATCAGTTTGGTATTGAAATCGCTATGATACAGCGCTTGGGTCGATGGTATAATTGGCATGGCGCAATCACCTAAAGGAGTTCAATAAAACATATCCGGTTAGATGAAGACCACAACCAGACGAAAGCCGGTGCCCACCCTGAAAAAACTCTTCCGTCAATCACATTCAACTATGAAACTACCACGAACCATTCCCTGAGTAAACAAGACGTTCAGAACTCCTCTCTCCAGTAAACGGCCAAGGTCAATTAACAGCATGAGCATCATGACCATGAGTAAAGTTCGAATGTTCATTATGTTTTCCTCCACTCAGATACTGCACATTAATCATCGGTATCACCTGAATTATTAGGTTTCAATGTTTAACGAGCTGACATGATCTCCCCTTCCACTTTCTACCTCAAGCGCCAGGACCTCCAGCTTTTCCAGCTTATCGATGGTGTATTCCTTGCCTGCCGAGAGATCCAGATGATGAACCTCGACCTCAATTTCGGTGTCAATGATGCAGTTAAAAGAGTTAAAAACCTTGCTATCAACGGCACGATGCTCTTTACAGATGAAGGCAAAATCATTGCCGTAGGCCCTGAAAACAAGAGCTCCAGGAAAACTGGCCAGCAACTCGACGGCAAACTCCTTAAAAAACAGGTCCCCCTTGCTCCAACCGTGGCGTTTATTGTACTCCAACACATTCAGGAGGTGCAGCATATGCAGACATCTATATTGATTCAGGTCCAGGTTATTCAGGATACTCTTCAGGTAATCCTCATTGTACAGCCCTGTCAGCATATCGTTAAAAAAATAGGAGAATCTCTTCTTTTCCAGCTGAGTTACCGGAAGCTGGTTAATCAAAGTTGAAATCTTGGTATCAGCCAACACCTTGACCGCTGCCGTTACCACCTCAGGATGAAACTGGGTCCCGCTCAAGACCTGTAGTTCGGCCAGGGCGTCGGCAATCGTTTTTCTGCCTTTATAAATACGATTGGTAGTCATGGCGTCAAAGGCATCACCGACCGTCATAATTCGGGAGAACAGGGGAATCTCGTCTCCCTTCAGACCGTCCGGGTAGCCTTTGCCATCGTGCCTTTCGTGATGATGGAGGATGATCACGGCTAACTCCTTGTACATCTCTACCTTCGAAAGCATCTCATAACCGGCAGAGGCATGGAGTTTGATCAGGTCATAATCCAGGCTGGTCAGCTTGCCGGGCTTGAGCAGAATGGAATCCGGCGTGGCAATCTTGCCGATGTCATGGAGAATGGCGGCCTTATAGAGCTTCTCTCTCTGGGCGCGCTCAATGCCCATCTCCCTGGCGATTACTTGACAATACTGAGCGACACGTTCGGTATGACCGGCCGTATAGGTATCTCTTTGCTCAATCATGTCGACAAAGGAAAAAATCGTCTCTTCATAATTGGCCGTCCTTTCGGCAATGAGCTTTGTTACCGCCTCCCTTTGCCTGAACGAATCGATAGCAAAACCGATATCACCCGCCAACTCGCCCAACATCTCTTGCTCTTCCGGATCAAAACCCTCTTTCCGCCAAGTGTGAATAGTCAGGATGCCGAGAGGGTGGACAGACGACTGGTGAGCTCGCAAGGGCAGACTGATGACGGCATGAAATCCTTGCCCCTCCTTTGGGTCCCTCCACGGGGTCGAGTCAGGAGTCTCCGCGGTATTTCTGCTGATCAAGGTTCGATTTCCCCTGATGCATTGGGCAGTGAGGCTCAGATAAAAGATATCGCCATCATCGTGCACAGCATAGGGTGGATCAAGGAGAGGTTTACCCGTAGTGTCAGAGGTATAGATGGTTTGGATCATATCGTTTGCCAGCAAGCCGATCCAGCAGAAGCCATAATGGCCGTGTTGCACGAATCTGGCGCATGAACTTTCCAGCAGACTGGCAATGTTTGGTGCAGTAATAAGCAGTTGGTTGATATGGGCAACCGTGGCCAAAATTTCTCGCAAATACCGCTCCTGATCCAAAAGGGTTCCAATCTCATGGGTGCGCTGGCTGACTTTAGCCTCAAGAGTCCTGTTAAAATTTTCCACCTTATCCTTTTCGCGCTTCACCTTCTCTGTTAACAGTCCAACAGGGACGGTGATAAAAAAGAGAAAACTGACCCGCAAGGCAAGATCAGTCCACTCGATATGGGTGATCATGGGAAAGATGCTGATGCCGTAACAAACGGCGGAAAAAACCGCTACCAGCAGCCCAAAGCCAAGACCAAAGTAGATGGTATGCAGACAGATGAGCAGATAGAATCCGAGGAAGAAGCTGCTTTCAAAGTTGGTTTCGGAATGAATCAGATTTGACAGGAAGATCAGATCGAGAAAGAGAGATGCCAGATACACCTTCTTCATCAGGTCTGGCCTGATAAAAATAACCAGGTAGCAAAAGACGCTATAAATAGAAAAAGAAATCAGGGCCTTAACCAGAATGACTTCTTCCCCTTGGGAAAGCGGGGCAATCAAGAGCCAGACAATACCGCCGACAAGACTAAGAACCCTTAACAGCAGAAAAATGAGGTCAACCTCACCGGAGACGCTAGCAACTTTTTTCCACTGTGTCTTAAGGAAAATCAGCTGTTGTATATTAAATTTTTGAAAGACTCGATCCAAGACCCTCATTTAGTTAAATAATATCCCCATGCTCATCAACAAGATCTGGATACAGCTTCTTTGCGCATTCCTGACAAATAGAGTGACTGAATTCTAAAGTCAGAATACTCGCTTACATTAGGATTCAATCTGCTTCCAATATCCGGCGTCATCTCGAATTTTTTTACACGCAGCACAGATAGGAAGGATTCCTTTCAAAGTTGAAATCTCATTAATTATTAAAGGTTCAACGATTATTGCTATAATTCTCATTGATAACAGAAAATGTAAATAAATTTCTCCTGTTTTATCCTTTAAGGGACGGAGAAATTACAAAAGTACTGTTTATCTTTACCGTCATACCAGCATGTCCTTAGCTGGTATCCAGCGCGGAACCTGGATTCCGGCTAAAAACATGCCGGAATGACGAATGTTTCGAGAGCTAATAACCGGTATATCAATAATTGCCGACTCCCTAATTACCACGGAACCAATTGTTTCTTGAATAAAGCTAACCTCAAATCTGGCCCTCAGCCTGTGACAAAACACAGTTCATACTCTCGGCATGGCAGGTGAAAGCGTTCTCTCCCAACTTCCTGCCCCCCCTTAGTTCGATTGCACCGACCCCGGAGTCTGATCGAGACATATCTTGGCAAAAGTCGCAACCACTTGTGGATCAAATTGGGTGCCACTGTGTCGTTCAATCTCGGCCAAGGCTTCCTCCCTGCTCAAGCCTTGGCGGTAAGGACGGTCGGTGGTCATGGCGTCAAAGGTATCGGCCACCGCTATGATTCGAGCAATGAGGGGCAACTCCTCACCCTGCAGGCCTTCGGGGTACCCTTTTCCGTCCAGTCGCTCGTGGTGATGGAGGATGGCGGGCAGGGCGCATAATAGAAAGTTGGCATCGTTAACGATCTTGGCCCCGGCCGTAACATGAGCTTCCATGGTGGCTGTTTCGTCGAGCGTTAATGGCGTTGGTTTGCGCAAAATAGCATCCGAAATCCCGATTTTTCCGACATCGTGAAGGATGGCGCCGATTTCGACCTCGGAGATTCTCGCGTCAGACAGCCCCATGGCCCTGGCAATAGCGATTGAGTAGGTCGCTACCCGTCCGGTATGCCCCCGAGTATAAGAATCCCGGGCATCCAAGGCAGCGGTCAGCGACTTAAGTGCGCCGACATAGCCTTCTTTGATGGTAGTAGTCATAGTGTTGAAGGCATGAGCGAAGGCCTCCAACTCATCCCCGGTAGTGACTTGAGCGATCGCTATGTACTCGCCTGCCACCAACCTGTTAGCAACGGCACGGAGATGATCTACCGGCTTAAGGACCATCTGACGGAGGAACAGATACACAGCGGAAAGAACCAGGCCCATGATCCCCACCCCGGCCAGGATAAAGCTGTTGCGGCTGCGATCCATGGCAGCTAAGGCCTTGTCCATGGGGATAATGACACTCAAGCCGCCACGGACCTCACCAATCCGATACCCTTGATCCTGATGACACTCCAAGCAGGAGGCCGTGATCTGAAGCGGGACGATACGGCAGTAGACAGGCCGGTCACGGTCGAGACGCTGGAAGGCCACGCCATCCTTGCTATTGTCGTAGCCCTGCCGCTCAAAAAATTCAAGGGCCTCTTTTTCGAACTCCAGGGGGGCATTCTCCGGGTTCTTCAGCTTCAAGCTGGTAAGCCGGAAACGATAGAGGCCAGCCTCCTCGGCATATGCAGAGATCTCTCGAGTTACCAGGGCAGGGTTGCGCATCAGGTAGGTTTGACCTTCCTGGTCGACAATATGGGACTTGGGCAGCATGAGGTTCTCGACCTCCCCAGGTCTCTTCATCACGAAGAGTCCACCATGATCAGCAACCCAGGCCCGAGTAATAACCACCTGTAGCAGCAGGGTGCGGGCTTGCTGGTCCACCTGGTCAAGGATGTTCAATCTGGCCAAGGCGTAGGTCCAGAAAAAAAGCCCGCCCAAGCACACAGCCAGAATACTGCCGAGGTAGAGCACAAATTTAAGCCGCAAGGTATGAGGCCGAGGGATAGTCATAATTTTTTCCTAAGGGGAGGGCATGCAACTATGGGAGCTCAGGACTGATGGCACAAGGACAAGTTCTACCACCATCGTAATCTTATCCTAGTTCCTACCAGACCACAAAAGCAACTTCTTTGCGATCTGCTCACATCGGTGATGGGGCACAAAAAAAACCCAGGGCAACGAACCGTACTCGGTTCGTTGCCCTGGGCATATGAAATGATGGTACAGCTTCCTTAGATTATTTCTTTGCTACCGGCGGCGCCATGGCCTCCTCGATCAACTTGATCCCCTTCTGAGACTCGTCAATGGATTTGGTCAACGACTCCCGGGCCATCTCGGGATTATGGAAACCGTCAGAATTTTCAGCAGTCCAATACTCCCAGAGGATGTGGGCGCGCAGGTGTTGATCCTGAGCCTGCTTGATAACGTCCTCGCTGACTCCGGCCTTCTTGGCTTCGACGATCTTGTCGATAAGAGCGGAGAGCCAGAACTCAGACTTACGGAGTTTGCCACGGATAAAAGCTTTGACCGAATCGATAGCGTACTTGGCCTGCTCCTCGGTCCACTCTGAGTGGCATTTCAGACAGGCATCCTTGATCATCACCTTCGGGGTGACAGCGAAGTGTGAAGTATACTCTTTGCCTGAGGCATCGGTCCGTTTCTGGAAGTGACAGTCAGTGCACTGCACCCCGGCCTCGGCGTGCTTGGAGTTATAGAAGCTTTCAGACTCGGGATGCTGTCCCTTCCACAGCAAGCCGCCGGTCTTGGCATGCTTGAAATCCAGGAAATTGATCTGATTGACATAGTGGTCATACAGGCCAAAGACATCTTTATAGGGGAAATGGTTGGTCCGGCGGTCGGCCATTGTCACCTTTTCACCGGTCTTGGTGTCGGTGCCTGGGTTGCAGTTATATTCAACATGGCACTGGCCGCACTGCAGCCGTGAATCGTACTTTTCCAACAGGGCGATCTTTCTGGTGAAGCCACGCTCACCCATCTCCATAACCGTGATTTTAGTCCGGTTCGGGTCCTTGTGCCACAGGGTATCACCCTCTGGCCGGGTCAGGGCTTCGATCAGGCCGTCACGAACGATCCGGGGTCTTGCGGAGTGCGGGTCGTGACACATGAAGCAGTTCAACCCATGATTGACATCCCGGGCAAGATCAACCACGTTTGAGGACCGAGACCACTTGGCCCCCTTGTCCGGATCGCCCATATATGCCCAATCAAGAATCGTATCCTGGGTCTTGCATTGCAGACAGACCGGGTTTGCAGCAGCAGCGCTTTGAGGGATGAAGGCCTTCTGCTCATTGGAATCGGGAGCATTGTCAATTATATAGTCACCGGCCTTTTTACCGCCAGGTTCGGCCACATACTGCCAACCGTTTTTCGGCTGGAACCGACCACCATAGGCTCGATCAACAACCAGATGATCGACCAGCATCCAGGTATGACTGCGGGTCAGAGCATGCTCCTTGGTAAAGCCGTGGCCGGCCATCAACTTGTCCCAGAAAGGGTTTGGGGCACGATTAGTAAGTTGCGACTTCTCATCGCGGGCCGGCCGTAAGTATGAGGTCTCGTTAAAGCTTGTATGTTGGTCCTGGTGACAGGCACCGCAGGCCTCCCAGGAGATATCGGTGCCGGGCCGCGTAGCAGGGGACTGATCCTTGAGGTGGGCATCGAGGCCGGAATGGCAGGCAACACAGTTGACCCCGGCGTGTTTGCTGCCCATGTGCAACGATTTGACGGTATCGTGACACTCATAACAGGTCTCAGCCTTGACCGGGGCCTGGTCGGCAGCCAAGGCAGTCCCCGCTGAGGCGGCCAGCCCCAGGGCAGTCAGCAGGGTAAGTTTCTCGCTCCATGATCGTACTTTTTTCATCTTTTTCTCCTTAATGGTGTTTGGTTGGTGGGTCAGTCCTCACTCTACTCGATGCGGGAAGGCGAACACCTGGAGCAAGTGCCATGCTCCCTGTAGCCGCCTCATCCAGTGTATGAGCAACAATGATGCCATTTGTTAATTCCCCACCTTTTCAGCATGTTAGCAAAATCACTGGGGCAGACTGTTACGGTATGGTATCATTCACATGGCGCTCGCGTTACCGATTGGGAACATCGGCACAACGTGGTAGCAATCGGGCTGATGGCCACGACTCAACGTGGCTGTAGAAAAAAGCGTCATTGCGGTGCAGTAAGTGCTCCAGGTGTGCTTTTTGCAATTCACCGCAGTCCTTGAGCGCTTCATAAAAGAGCAGAATGTGCGTGATGCCGCTACCAAGAATACCCGTCGGACTTTTGCCCCTCGGTTTTCGCTCGGCTGACAGCATAGAAATACCCACGTTACGCCCACGCACTGCCTCAACGTGAGCGTGCCATTTCCTTCAGGAGAGCTATAGTGAAACTCCGCACCAAATTTCTCATCACCCTCGGTCCGGTCTTGCTCATATCTTTTGGCCTCACCTTCCTGCGGACAGCTCATTTCCAGGATGAACTCGTCATTCGCCAAGCAGAACGCCAGGCCAGGATGCTCTCTCAGCAGATTATCCTCACCCGCAAATGGGTGGCCGACCACAACGGACTCTTTATGGTCAAGCTGCCAGGAATGGAGCCTAATCCCTTCCTACCCAGCTCGGAGATCCAGGACAGGGATGGCACTACCTATGTTAAACGCAATCCTGCCATGGTCACCCGCGAACTTTCCGACTACGCCGTAAATTCTGACTTTTGCCGCTTTCGAGTGACCAGCCTGAACCCGGTCAATTCCGACAACACCCCCGACGTTTTCGAGAAAGAGGCCCTTATCGCCTTCGGGAACGGAAACAAAGAGGTGATCAAGGTATTCCCCGCCATCCAAGGCAGGGAACTGCGGTTTATCACTCCGCTGATCGTCGAGAAGAGCTGCCTTGAGTGCCACGGTCAGCACGGCTACAAGATCGGAGATATCCGGGGAGGACTCAGTCTCACCGTGCCCATGGGCTGGGCAGATAAGTCCATTGCCGACAACAACCGCCTGCTCTTCATCATTGCCGTCACCACCATTATTGTTGTCGGCCTGGCGATCTATGGCTTCATGGACTTCTTGGTGGTCAGGCGTTTGACCACCCTCACTACGGCCATGGCCTCCTTCCCCGACAAAGAGAGCGAGTTGACAGGCCCGCACCAGAGCGATGACGAGATTGGCCAGTTGAAGCAAGGATACTCTGATCTGGGCAAGAGGCTGATCGCTTCCCGCGAGGAGCTGGAACGCACCCGGCAGCAGATGTGTCAGGCGGAGAAGATGGCATCCCTGGGACGATTAACGGCCGGGATCGCTCACGAGGTCAATAATCCCTTAGGCGGTATGCGCAACTGCGTTAAAAGCATGAAGGATGCCCCGAACGACTCCGCCCTGCAGACCCGCTACCTCGAACTATTGGATAAGGGTTTGCTACGCATTGAAAAAACGATGCGCCAGCTCTTGAACTTCGGACGACCGGAACCCTTACTGGCCCGTCCGGTGGCGGTAAATGAGGTCATTCGCGAGTGCCTTGACCTCCTGGCCTACCGAATGAAAAATATCGAACTCACGCTAGACCTTACGCTCAGAGGCTCCCAAATCCTGGATGCCGAGGCCATTAAACAAGTGGTCATGAACCTGCTGCTCAATGCCATTCAGGCTATGCCAACAGGCGGCAACCTCCTGGTAAGGACTGTTCAGAAAGAGAGAGAGATTAGCATCATCTTTCAAGATAGCGGGATCGGTATCGCCAAGGAGGAGCAACCCAGGATTTTCGATCCGTTCTATACCACTAAAGAGGTTGGCCAAGGAACAGGACTGGGGCTCTCCATATCCTACGCCCTGGTCACCACAATGGGTGGCAGCATTCACGTGGAGAGCGAACCGTACCAGGGCAGCGCCTTTATCGTCAGCTTACAGGCTCAGGACACCTAAGGTTCTCAGATCACCAAAACAAGTAGGATTTTTTGCAATTTCTTATACTACCCACAAATACACAGGAGCATAGCACATGGCCACCATACTGCTGGCGGAAGACGACGAGATCATGCGAATTACTCTCTACGACCGCCTAAAGTCCCACGGCTGGCAAGTCGATCAGGCAGCCGACGGGAAGGAGGCCTTGGTCCTTATCCGGCAAAAGCCCTATCATGTCGTGGTCTCTGACATCAGGATGCCGGGGATGGACGGAGTACGACTGATGGAGCAGATCAAAGAACTCACGCCAATGACCGACGTTATCCTGATGACCGCCTATGGCCGAGTAGAAGATGCCGTCAATTGTCTCAAGCTTGGGGCTGCAGACTATATCTTAAAACCGTTCGACATGGACGACCTGTGCATCCGAGTCCAACGGCTGCTGGAGGCGCAGAGCATGAAGAACCGCTGTGCCCTGCTGGAAGAGGAAACAGCCGGCCGAACGATTATCGGCAACAGCCCGGCGACCCGGGAGGTACTGGACCTCATCCGCGACGTCGCTGCCACCGACTCTACGGTGCTGGTAACCGGAGAGTCGGGCACTGGCAAGGAATTGGTGGCGACTGCAATTCACACTCAGAGCCGGCGGCGGAACAAACCCTTTATCCGCATCAACTGCGCCGCCATTCCGGAGACGCTTATTGAGTCAGAACTCTTCGGCCATGAGCGAGGGGCCTTTACCGGGGCGGAAACACGAAGGGCTGGCAAATTTGTGCTTGCAGAGGGCGGCTCCCTGCTCTTGGATGAGATCGGCGATATGCCCTTGTCCCTCCAGGTCAAACTCCTCAGGGTGCTACAGGAGAAGGAGGTTGAACCAATAGGTGCAGTGAGACCCATCAGTATCGACGTCCGGATTATCTGCTCTACCGCCATGGATTTGGCCCAGGAGGTGAAATCGGGCACCTTCCGCAAAGACCTGTATTACCGCCTGAACGTTATCCCCATCGAAATCCCCCCCCTGAGGGAGCGAAAAGAGGACATACCGGTGCTCTGCGAGTATTTCCTTAATGAGTTCAGGACCATGCGTCGCGCCAAACTCTCCCTGAGCCCAGAGGCACACGAAGTGTTGCTGCGCTATCAATACCCAGGAAATGTCCGAGAACTGCGTAATATCCTGGAGAGGGTCTCAGTTTTAGCCAAGGGAGAGGTGGTAGAGCGAAAGGACCTGCCCAGAGACATCCTTGAACCGATTGACAACAATCCTGACGAGACCTCGTGTAACCTGGCGATCACTGTGGCCAAAGCAGAACAGGATTGTATTAACAAAGCTCTCCGCCAGAGCGCCGGCAACAAGACCGAAGCCGCCCGCATCTTGGGAATCAGCCGCAAGAATCTTTGGGAAAAGCTCAAGTAGGGGCGCAGGAAGCAGAATGATTCCTACTGACGATGACGCTGATTATCAAAAAGATGCATACCTGTTTGCCCAGAAAAATTTGGGCTCAATCAATCAGCCGGTTCGTATAGAAATTCGGCAGACAGAATCACCTTTATGCATACAGCTATCTTCTGAAATTATGACCCGCTCTTGAAAAGAACGAGCCAGACCTTTGGTGATGCCTTTGGCCACTGAACACATTTTTCTGGGCGATGAATAGAGAACAACAACTTCATCCGGGCTTTTCCTATGACACGTGAGGGATGGCGGGTGGGCGCCAGGATTTTTCAAACGAACAACGCTGTGGATGGTCTCCTCAACGTTTTCTATAACATCCAAGGTCTTCCATTCAGGTTTGATCAATGTCTTGTACATCTCATAAAGCGTAGGAACCAGATGCTCTCCCAAATTTTCCAGCAATTCTGATGATCCGACACCGGTCTTTTGTGAAATGATCTGGCTTAACAGGTTCATCTCACTATCCGGATACTCATTGATCGGGAGATAATGCTTAAAACCGATACCTGTCTCTTTCAAGAGATCTTCCCATACCAGATCATGCTTTTTTACAAATTTCTTCAGTTCTGAAAAGATAATACCGTGCATAAAAGTCCCCCATATCAGCAATTGAAGCTAAGGGACGCGGAAAATACCAATTTACCATAACGCATCCCGGCTTTGGGCCATCTTTGGTCGCGACTCAATCACAAAATCCTCGACGTAGCGCTGCTACGCCTGCGGTT
>VMSU01000001.1 GCA_013792005.1 Desulfobulbaceae bacterium | reverse complement strand
CGGCGACCCGTTATGGACCTCGCAGTACAGCGGACCTGGCAACGGCGACGACCGTGCTGCCGCTGTGGCAACAGCAGCCGATGGTTCTGACTTTTCGGTGGTTACCGGCTATGGCAAAAACGCTGCCGGCAATGACGATATCTACTTGATCAAGTACAAGCCCAACTATGATGCAGCAAGCCAAGTAGTTTGGTCGATTACCCCATTCAACCGCAGCTTCAATGACTACCCGACAAAAACTGCCTTTACTCCAGCAGGCAATATCGTCGTGGTCGGCACCAGCGAGCGGGCCACTGGCGACTCTGACATTTTCATCAGCCTCTATCGTGGCAGCGATGGCGCCGTGATATCCGGTTGGCCCTATATCCATGACTCCGGTTATGGCATCGACGGAATCAACGCCGTGGCAGTGGCGCCTGACAACTCGATCTTTGTGGCAGGCTATGTCAAAAATAGCGGCGGCAACCTTGACATCTATGTCAATAAGTTTAGCCCGACCGGCATTTCGCAGTGGGGCTCGGGCAAAGTTGTCAACGGAGGCGGCAACGGCTATGACGAGGCCAAAGCCATTGCCATTGACCCCAACGATGGAGACATCGTAGTGGCAGCAACCGTTACCTCGATTTCTGGAAGCCAGGATTTCCATCTCCTGCGATATGCAGCAGACGGAACCATGCGCTGGCAAAAGACCCTCGACTTGGTCACCCACGATGAACTGCTCACCGCCATGGCCATGTCGCCTTCCGGAGAGATCTGTCTCGTCGGAGAAACCAACGACAACATTGACACCGACGTAATTGCCGTAAAATACGATCATTTGGGCAACCTGATCGGCTCAACCAAACATGACAGCGGTTTTGATGATTTTGCCACCGCCATCACTATCAACCGTTTAGGGGAATTCTACATCTCAGGGTACTCCTCCACCGGACCACTGGCCACTGATGATTTTGATTTTGTAGCTTTCCGTTTTAACGGTCAGGAACTACAGGCCCCATCACCACTTTCGGTTACCCCTCACAATACATCAGCGGATTTGACCTGGACCGAAAATGACCCTACCGCCAGTGGCTATAAGATATACCGTAAAACTGGCGCCTGTACCGTCGGCAGCACCAGCTTTGACCCGTCGAGCCTGATTCACACATCAAATCAAGGAACAACGACATTCATCGATCACGGCTTGAACATCGGCTCAATTTATTGTTACGGGGTGCAGACCTACCGTCTAGCCACCAGTGAAGTGTCACGGGTCATCGATCGACAAGTTACCACCTCCACTCCAGTGCCACCGAACAACCTGATAGCCACCATTAAAAACACCTCCGAGATCCAACTCTGCTGGCACGACAACAGCGGCTCAGAAGATGGTTTTGCCGTTCAACGCTGCTCGGGCGCCAGCTGTGATTTCTCCCAATTTACCACCCTCTTTGCCCCTGCTGAACTCGATCCTGAAGCCATCGCGACCTGTCTTGTCGACACCTCCGCTTGCGACAGTGGCAATGGCAAGGATTTCCGTTACCGAGTCCAGGCATATAAGATCAATGCCTGGAACAGCGGATTTGACGGCCAAACCGGCACTCTAAGCGTACCCGAATTGATAGCCCCTTCAAATCTGAGCGCAACCCGAGTTGCTGAGGCCAAGGTTGATCTCTTATGGACCGACAACACCGTAGACGAATCAGATTTCATGATTGAGCGCTGCCAAGGGTCAGGCTGCTCCAATTTCGCCGAAATTGGAGCGGTCAGTTCAGTTTTGAGCAACGCCCTGTTCCTGAAAATGGAGGAGGCAGCCTGGAATGGAACGACCGGTCAAATTCTCGACTACTCAGGCAAAGGAAAATCAGCAACTGCTTTTGCCGGGGCCACCACCTCAGCCGATGCCTATAGCGGAAGGAGCGGGTCACTAAACGGATCCAACCAATATCTCACCTCGCCACTGGTAATAGATCAGTCCGCCCAGTCGGCTGGAGTAACGATGATGGCTTGGGTCAAACCAACCTCTACCTCTGGCGGCCAACATTTTCTGTTCTCCACCGAGGATGGCACAGCAGGGGCACTCCGCAACAGCTGGGGCCTTCTCCGCGACGCCGGCACCTGGTCCGTAACCACTGGTGAAGCCGTGCGATCAACCGGCGTAGCGGCTACCAGCGGACAATGGCAACATGTAACCGTAGTCTTTGCCCCCGGCTCAGGAGTTCGTTTTTACAAAAATGGTGTCGAAGTCTTCATCAATTATCTTGCTAGCCATAGCACCAGCGCCAACTTCACTATTGGCCGCCAAGGAATACTCAACCAAAACTTTTTTGACGGTCTAGTTGACGAAATCGCAGTCTACGACCGAGCGCTCAGCGCAATCGAGGTGCAAAAACTTTACACCAGTGGCATCTTCCCCGAAACCACCGGGCAAAAATGGTTTACAGATTCCTCTATCACCGCCAACCTGGAGTATCAGTACCGGATTACATCACGTAAACAAACTGATTGTGGAACTGATCTTTCCTTAGCATCCAACATCATTGCTGTCACCACCACACCTCTTGCGCCGCAACCAGTAACCGCTACCCTGATCAAACCGGGAGTAGTCTCTCTGACGTGGACACCACAAACGACCACCCATACCGGATTCCAAGTGGAACGCTGCAATGGTTCCGGGTGCACAGGCTTTGCCGTCGTCACCAGTTCCCTGGGGGCATCAACTGTCAAATTTACTGACAGCACCGCCTGCTATGGCAGCGACGGGATTATCCGCTATCAAATTAGAGCCCTTGGACCGTGGGGACAATCCCCAGCAAGCAGCGTGGCACAGGTAACGAGCGTGGCAGGTCCTGCCCCAACCGGGCTTGCGATCTCCCAAGCAACAGAGAGCAACGTTAAACTGAGTTGGACCTATGCCAGCGCTACCCGAGATGGTTTCATCATTGAACGTTGCGCTGGAGCCCAAGCAGCCTGTATCGCCAGCAACAATTTCACAGCAATTACCGGTTCGCCCCTTTCCGTCCTTGATCCTGCCATCCAGGCCCTCTGGCGGATGGATGAATCCTCTTGGAACGGAACAGCAAATGAGATGATCGACAGTTCAGGAAAAAACAACCACGGCACAACTAAAAATGGTGTTATTCTTGATTCCCCCGGCGCCAGTAACAGCTATGGCACTGCCAACTTCGACGGGATCAACGATTATATTGACACCAACTTAATCATTAATCAGTCAAATTCCACTCCCGGCGCGACCTTCATGGCCTGGGTCAACCCCACTGAGAACAGTTCCCGCTATAAATATGTATTCAGTACCAATAACGGTGGCTATGACTGGGGATTAAGCCTTTACGGTACAGCCTGGTATGTCGATACCGGTTACAGCACCTATTGGATAGCAAATGCCACATTAAACACCTGGCAGCATATAGCCGTAGTCTTTGACCCGAATGTTGGCGTAATGTTGTATATCAACGGGGTGAAGCAAGGCAACACCGTCACCTCAATGGAATCCGATGTCAGTACCGGACCAGTCACCTTGGGTCGTGATCCGATCACAGGCAACTACTTCACTGGTAAAATAGATGAAGTTGCGGTCTTCTCCAGAGTCTTCAGCGGTACGGAAGTAAGCCAACACTATAACAACACTACCCCTATCCCCATGACCGATGCCAATGGAATCAGCTCTGGCAGCACCTACACCTACCGTGTGTCCTCCTTTATCAACACCGTCTGCGGAGATTGGAGTCCGAGTTCTACTCCTGCATTGGTAACAACAACCACACCGGCCGCACCCGTCGCCCCGGACAATTTTGCTGTAACCCTAAAAAACTCTACAGAGCTTGCCCTGACATGGCGCGCTAACACCTCATCTGAGTCCGGATTCTTGATCGAACGATGCGTAGGTGCCAGCTGTGATTTTTCTACCGTTGACACCTTCCAAACCGGGGCTGGTGTTACATCATACAGTGACACTTCGGTCTGCCAGGGGCTATCCTACCGCTACCGCGTCAAAGCCGTTAATGGAGTTTCAGCCCCATGGATTTGGGAGACCGCATTCACTCCCGCAGTCACCAGAGCAACGACTACAGCAAACGCCGTAACTCTCTCCTTAAATGCCGTCTCCGAATCTGAGATAGGCGTGTCCTGGAACGATGTCAACCAGGATGAAGACTCTTACCAACTGTCAAGGTGCGCGTTCCAATCCGGAGTCACGCTCTGTGATCAACCAGAACAATTTTCGGTGATCGACACCTTCCCCGGCACTGTCAGTGGCGCTCAGCTCCAGTATCGGATGGATGAAGCAGCATGGACTGGCGCTGTTAATGAAGTCCTGGATGTGTCAGGAAACAGCAAACATGGCCGCAGTTATAACGGCGCAACGACCGTGACTGATGGCCGTTTCGGACGGGCCGGCTCCTTCAACGGCACCACCAACTATATCAGCACAGCACTCACCATCAACCAGGCTCAAAATTCACCCGGCGTTACGCTGGAAGCTTGGGTCTATCCGACCAACACCGACAACAATCCCCGCAGCGTTCTTTCCACCGAAAACGGCGGCTACGACTGGGGGGTCATCGTCCAAAACGGCAAATGGTATGTCAATACCGGCCTGAGCCAACAAGACACCGGCCTCACCGTTGACTTGAACACCTGGCAACATATTACCGCAATCTTTAACCCCCAGTCCGGGATCAAATTCTATAAGAATGGGAGTGTTGTTACCATTACTGAAATTGATTACGACTTATCAAGTAACCCCTTCACCATTGGACGTAATGCCAGCACAACATCGCAATCCTACCATTTCCCAGGAAAAATCGATGAAGTTCTGGTCTATGCTCGCCCATTGACCGAAAGCGAAGTGACATCCCACAATAGCTACCAGGAAAGAACCCAGTACTTGTATAGCGACACCTCTGTCCTGCACAGCAAAACCTATTACTACCGGGTAATTGGAATGAAGGCGGCTGGATGCAGCTGGAACAAAGAAACCACGGCCAGTATCTCAACACCCGCTCCGCCTGCGCCAACCAACTTGATCGTCTCCAGCTCCACTTCGACAAGCGCTGCTTTAAGCTGGCAGGACAACAACGGTTCTGAAACCGGGTATGTCGTCAGCCGCTGCGAAGGATCAAACGGCAATTGCGGATCACCTGTGCTAAGTCCTCTCCCACCAAACAGTCAGACCTTTAGTGACGTCACCCTGTGTGCTGGTCAGACCTACACCTACCAGGTTTGGGCCGCAGGATCCTGGGGCCAGACTGCCTATGCCGAGAAAGTACTCACCACAGCCAATCCCCCGGCAACCCCATCAAATCTCAGCGTCAATAGGATTTCTGAAGTAGAGGTCGCGGTGACCTGGAATTTCACCACAGCTGATGAAACCAAAGTCAAGCTTGAGCGCTGCGCTGGTGCGACCTGCGTTAACCTTGATCTGCCTCCGGGAACCACAAGCTACAACGACAATGAACTCCTGCCCAGCACCGAATACTGCTACCGGGTCAGTGCCTATAAAACCGCCTCTTGCGGTTGGGAAACCCTTGCCGCAGGACCGGTCTGTGCCACAACCAGTCTCAATGCCGGAACCCTCACCGCCACCCCGGTTAATACCACAACGGCAGATCTGGCCTGGAGCGACACCACCCATACCGAGACCGCCTCGGTCGCCGAACGATGCGAGGGAGACTTGGCTGCCTGCTGCAACAACGACCCTGCCTCATGTTCCGGCGCCTTTACCTCAGTGGGCGTTGTCGGCATCAATCAAAACACCTTCAGCGACACCAGCGCCTGCGCTGGAAGCGCCTACACCTACCGGGTCAACACTGTAGGCGAGGGCTTAAGCAAGGCTAACGGTGGTTGCTGGACCAAACGGGCGCCACTCACCTTCACCTCCTTCCCCGCTTTTGCCGGAGTAGAAATGACAATTGCCTACCAAAGCGGAATGCAGGCCGATTTTACCGATATCCGTTTCTATGACAACACCGCACACCGGGAATTACAGTATTGGATTAAACAAAAAACCAACTCAACTTCCGCGACAGTTTGGCTGATGACAGGAGCCAACCCAGCCATCTACCTCTATTACGGAAATCCATCGGCCAGTAGTGTCAGCGGCACCGATGCCATATTCACCGAAATCTACGACGAGTTCCAAGGGACAACCATTAACCCATCAAAATGGACTGTAATTAACCCTGCTTCCAATAAGATCTCCCAAAATAATGGCCTGAAGTTTGTTTACAAAAACACGAGCCAGGATGCTGCGGTCTTCTCCTCCAAGACCTTCGAGAGAGCAGCAGGCAATGAACTCTTCATCGATTTTACTGTTGGCGCAGATACCACAATAGCCAATGAATCCATCATGCTGGGATGGGAGGGGAATCAGGTAGCAACCCCAACCTGGAGTGGAAATGCCATACACCTCCTGAATTTAACCAGCAGCGACAATCATTTTATCCAGTATGTGTACGAAAGCCCCTCATCATCGGTGGCCTTCACTAAACTCCTCTACAATGACCTGACCCGCTACCAGATGAAGATCGTTTTAAACGCCAACTCCGGGGCCTCATACTATTTCCGAGGAGGGGAATATCCTGCTTGGCGATTGTTGACCAACACCACCACCGTCCGAGCAAATGACGATTTCATGCGTATCGGCTTTTTTCAAACATCTCACAACCTTACCATCCATCAGGTAACAGTAAAACACGCCTCAGCCCAACGGGGCGCAAACGTCAACTTCGCCGCGGCTGAAGGAAATGGTGTCGCATGTCTGTCCCTCAGTCACACCTGGGTCGGGGTCCCCTCCCTTGCCGCCCAAGCACAGATGAGTCCGGCCGCAGCACCCACTACCTTGACAGCAACTGTAACCACTGGCATAGTGACACTTAACTGGACACCAGGCACCGGCGATGAAACAGAGTTCCGAATCGAGCGTGATTGCGGCAGTGGATTCAGTCAGATTGGAATCTCTTCCGGAGACACAGCATCGTTCCAGGACACCACGATGCCAAATTCCACCTCGTGTTCCTACCAGATCAGGGGACACAAAGAGACCCCCTGTCCATGGACCAGCGCACCCAGCAGCTCGATCCCGGTGCTGGCTCCCCCTGCCGGACCAACAGTGAGCGCCACTGCCGAAAATTCCTTCCAGATCCGGCTTAATTGGAATGATGCTGATGATGAGGAGGGCTATGAGATCGAAACACAAGTCTTTAATGGCACCTGGATGCCAGTAGCCACAGTTCCAGCCAATCAATTAATTCACACCGACAACCATGGTGTAAATCCTGGCACCCAGTATACCTACCGCGTCCGGGCCATACGGTCCAATGGCAACTCGTCCTGGGGTCAGGCTTCGGCCACCACCCCGAACTACACACCAGGGGCTTCAACTTGCCCACTGCCATAAAAAGGCAGGGATACTTGAGGAGCACGATGAGAACATTAACAATATGCGCAGCTGGAATACTTGCCGTGCTCAGCAGCTTGGCGATTGCTGAGGAAAAACCAGAAACGACCGGGAAATTGGGAAAAACCTGTGGCGGCTGCCATGCTCTCCCCCCTGGAACAGGGCCGGAAGATGGAAGATTTAAACCAGGGTCCCATGCCGAACATAAAATGTTCAGCTGTGAAAGCTGCCATACCGTCGGGTTTACCAACATTACCGAAGAACATGTCAATGGCAAGATCAGTCTCAAACCGGAAATTGAGTATCAGTATGGAACCGACGTCCCCTGGCCCAGCATCGGAAGCGGCACCTGCGGAGGATTGGGCCATCCCTATCAGCTCCAGGGGTGCCATGAACAGATGCCGGACGCTAGATGCTTCTGGGTGCCGGGCAAGAAGTGTCAGACGCTGGAAAATCCTTAAGATCTCCATTCTGCTAGAAAATGTTTGACATTTAGTCGTCTCTGCCTTTTAACTGTTAGCCCCGTTACAGTCTGCCTGTGACGGGGCTTTGTCATTTCTGCCTTGAGCGACTATAGTTCTCTCATCAAGCGAGGACAAAACAAAGAGCCAAAAGACGGCCTCTCACCATAATACATGTAATTTAAACTAGTTACACCAACTACTAGCTCTCGATATCTCTATAAAATACGAGAAAAGGTCTCAAACATTCAGCAAGTAATATTCAATGGAGGAACTCATGGAATACTCTCCGGAGGTTAAAGAGATGGTCTGCATCGCCAAGGGACCCAAAAACGGCCCGGCGCCAATTCCCCAAGAAGGCCGTTGGGTCCAAGCCAAAGAGGTCAGCGACATCTCCGGCCTCACCCACGGTGTCGGCTGGTGTGCACCCCAACAGGGAGCCTGCAAATTGACCTTAAACGTCAAGCAGGGCATCATTGAAGAGGCATTGGTGGAAACTGTAGGCTGCACTGGCATGACCCATTCCGCCGCCATGGCCGCTGAGATTCTGTCTGGCAAAACCATCCTTGAGGCCCTAAACACTGACTTGGTATGTGACGCCATTAACGTCGCCATGCGCGAACTCTTCCTGCAGATCGTCTATGGCCGCACCCAGACCGCCTTTTCCGAGGATGGCCTCCCCATCGGTGCTGGACTTGAGGATCTGGGCAAGGGCCTGCGCTCAGTGACCGGCACCATGTACAGCACCAAAGACAAGGGTCCGCGCTATCTGGAGATGGCCGAAGGCTACGTCACCCGTCTCGCCCTTGATGCCAACGATGAGATTATCGGCTACCAGTTTGTCCGTTTAGGACCGATGATGGAGCAGATCGCCAAAGGTGTCGATGCCAATGAAGCCTTAGCCAAGTGTACCGGCGCCTATGGCCGGTTCACCGAGGCTGTCAAAACCATCAATCCCAGACACGAGTAAAAAAAGGAGGACACATCAATGGCCTTATTTGAAGGATACGAGAGACGAATCGCCCAGATCACTGAGGTCTTGGGTAGGAACGGCATCGCCTCGCTTGAGGAAGCGGAAACAATTTGTAAGAGTAAAAGACTGGATGTGGCAAACATAGTCCGCGAGGTGCAGCCCATCTGCTTTGATAATGCCTGCTGGGCATATACGGTTGGAGCGGCGCTGGCGATCAAACGGGGCCAGACCCAGGCGGCATCCATTGCAGAAACCCTGGGGGAGGGACTCCAGGCCTTCTGCATCCCGGGATCTGTCGCCGACGATCGCAAGGTAGGCATAGGCCACGGCAATCTGGCCGCCATGTTGCTACGGGAAGAGACACAATGCTTTGCTTTCGTAGCCGGGCATGAATCTTTTGCCGCCGCGGAAGGGGCCATCGGTCTGGCCCGTTCCGCCAATCGAGCCAGGAAAACCCCACTCAGGGTAATCTTAAACGGTCTGGGCAAGGATGCAGCCCACATCATCTCCAGAATCAACGGCTTTACCCATGTTGCCACCAGTTTCAACTACCAGACAGGAGAGCTGTCGATCGTCAAGGAAACTCCATACTCCAGCGGCGAACGGGCCAAGGTCCACTGCTACGGGGCCGATGATGTCCGCGAGGGGGTCGCGATCAATCACCACGAGGGCGTCGATGTCTCCATCACCGGCAACTCCACCAACCCCACCCGCTTCCAGCATCCGGTCGTAGCGACCTACAAAAAAGAGTGTCAACTGGCGGGTCGCAAATTCTTCTCGGTGGCCTCAGGCGGCGGCACTGGCCGCACCCTGCACCCTGACAACATGGGGGCAGGCCCAGCCTCCTACGGGATGACCGACACCATGGGCCGGATGCACTCCGACGCTCAGTTTGCCGGCTCGTCGTCAGTCCCGGCCCACGTAGAGATGATGGGCCTGATCGGCATGGGCAACAACCCGATGGTCGGCGCCTCAGTCGCAGTCGCCGTGGCTATCGAACAGGCAATGGCTTGAGTCCTATATCTACTGGCTTAGTCCGTTACCCGTAAACAATCTCGCCCTCATCCCCGGCTTACCCCAAACAGGCCAGGGTAGAGGGCTTTCTCCTCCTGTGCCCATGTCCTCCCACCTTATCGACGACGAAGTCCTGATCATAGCCGACGGCGGCGAGATGCCGGAAGTAACCTACCACAACTGCCTCTATTTCCTTGAGGCTGACCCGGAAGGTCCACAAATTACCATAAACACCGACTCCCTGCTCCGCCTGAAGCGGGCGGTAATCGAGGGCTACCGCAAAATCATCCTCCGCGACCTGACCCTGGACAATCGGGACAAAGGGCTCTACCGAGGGTTGGCCCGCACTATGGTTAACTGGCAGCGCTTGACCAGTTTCTGCCAAAGAGAGGGATTTGACACCTCATCCCTGGCAACAGAGGTCAGGACCATTCTCCACCATTTTTTGACGGTAGAGCATAGCGAAGTCTTGACCCGGTCACGGCAGACCTGCATCAACTGCACACTCACAGAGCTCATAAACTTCTTCGAGCAGGTTGATCTGGATCCATCGCAGCTGCCAAGCGACTGGGAAATGCTCCTCTGTCTGCACTGATCACCTATCGGGACATACTCTCTTTACTTGTTGAGGCAATTTCTGAAGAGTCTCTTTCTCCATGCCTCTCTGCCCTGCTCAAGAATAGAGGTGTCTTGATATGAATATCGCGCTGCGGATACGGAATTTCGATACCCTGCTCATGGAAGAGGTCCCAGATCCGTACCAGCACCGCACTAATCGCCGGGGCAAGACCATTCTCCGGATCATTAATCCAAAACCTGACATCCAAGTCCACGGAACTATCACCAAACCCGGTCATCAAACATATCGGCTTAGGGTCGTCCAATACCCGGGGAGTATAAACTGCCGCCTCGACACAGAGCTTCATCGCAAGCTTGACATCGGACTGATAATGAACCCCGACCGGCACATTAAGCCGCACCCGATTATTACTGAAGGTCCAATTCTCAACTCGCTGCACAATAAGGTCTTCGTTGGGGATGAGGTGCTCAACTCCACTCCTGGTCTCAATCGATACATACCGGGCGTTTAAGGACTTGACAAAACCGTAAGTATTGCCAACCGAGATAACATCGCCCGGCTTGATGGACTTATCGAGCAGCAGCATGATGCCGCTGGTAAAATTAGCCACTGCCTTCTGCAGACCGAGACCGATACCGACACCAATGGCGCCACCAAAAACCGCAAAGGCGGTGAGATCAATGCCCACCGCCGACAGAGATGTCAATACCGCGGTCATGACCAAAGCAATTTTAATCAGCTTGGTAGAGAGGACCTTGATCGACGGGCTCAAGAACTGGTTCCCTGTCATCTTCCGCTCGATAAAGGTGGTTACCAGAGCGGCCAGCCAGATAAGGAGCGCAAACAGAAGAATACCTTGCAGGATCGCCAGCAAGGAAAGAGGGTGCTTGCCGATATTGAAAGAGACCTTGGACAGCAGAGACAGCGTCTTGTCCAATAGATTCAGAATATTCAGAGCGGCAATTACCCAGGCGGTAAAGGCGATGCTCTTGGCAAGAAGAGGATTTTTAAACAGGATGCCAGCTGGCCTGATCACCAACCACGCAGAGAGAAGGCTCATGGCGATGGTCATAATGTGGTTTGGCAGACCTGCCGCCCGGGAAATCATCACCACCAGCCAGAGGAAAACCAACCACACCGCCGGCAGGATGAGCTTGACCACGACCCGACCGATAGTACCCGGGGTGATCGCCTTACCTCGGCGCGCACACCACTCCTCGTACGCCCTTTCAACCTTAGGCGCCAGGAGCCGAGCCGCCATGAACAGTAGAATAATAGCCGCCAGTTGCACAAAATTGATGGGTACCAGGATGTGGGTGCTAACACTCTCCCGCATCAACTCTAGGGTGTCTTCCACCAGTTGCTGAATGTTGATTGGCTGCATAGCCATCACCTCCTGCGAATCAACTCAATCATCCCCGTAGTGGAACAATCCGCCACCATGGGGATGGTGGTCACCGTGCCGCCATGGGCTATAACCTCGGTGGCCCCAACGATTTTTTCCACCGGCCAGTCCGCTCCCTTGACCAGGACATCTGGCAGAAGTTCGGTAATCAGGCGCAAGGGGGTCTCCTCCCCGAAGATTACTACATAATCGACACACCCTAGGGCCGCCAGCACCCGGGCCCGACTTTCCTCCCGATTGACCGGCCGCTCCGGGCCCTTAATCGCGCGAATGGAGTCATCGCTGTTAAGTCCCACCACCAGACAATCTCCCTGCCGCCGCGCCGCCTCCAAATAAGTAACATGCCCCTGATGAAGGATATCGAAGCAGCCGTTAGTAAAAACAACCCGTTTGCCAATAGACTGAAGCTGTGCCAACTCCTGTTGCACTGCTGGCAGAGTCATGACCTTATCCTGATCATAATGACGATAGGGGGATTCCCTAACCGTGCAGAACTTCTGCCTGACCTCGGCAATGGCCTGGGGCTCAAGACGAACTAATCCACACTCTTCATCACCACCCGCCTCGGCAAGAAGCCGGCCAGAGGGATCAATAATTACAGAACCGCCACCAAAGCTGGTATCTCCGGTCATACCGCATCGGTTACTGGCCACCACAAAGGCCTGATTCTCGATGGCTCGGGCCTTAAGCAAAGTGCGCCAATGTTCCTGGCGCACCGAAGGCCACTGGGCAGAAACCACAATCAACCCGGCACCAAGTCCGACTTGTCGGCGCGCCAGATCAGGAAATCGCAAATCATAACAGATAAGGCAAGCAACAAGGCCCAATTCTGTCATAACCGGCTGCGGGGCATCACCAGGCGTGAAATGCAGGTCCTCTGCCATAGGGCTGAAAAGCTGCTGCTTGCGGTATGAACCTTGGATTCCCTGCGAACCAACAAGAAAGAGTGTATTATAGCATAGCTGCGCCACACGGTCATACTCAGGGAGAGATCCAGCGATCACACACTGATATCGTGCCGCCTCGTCCTGGAGGGCGGCCACCATGTCGGGGATGACCTCCGCAAGTTCTGCCAGACGATCATACGCAAACCCTGTGGCCCACAATTCAGGCAACACGATCAGACTGCCGGGACCGGGATTCAACCCATCAAGCAACCTCCGGACAGAGGCCAGGTTATCCTGATAGGCCCCGGCAATAACATCAAACTGGACAAACCCGGCATAAGCCGGCATCAGTAACTGGTGCATAGGTAGATTATCCCATTGAAAAACGGTAACGGCTTGGGGTATAAAGGGCGGAAGGTTGATGGTATTAACAATAAATTAATACTCGATTTACGCGATTTTTTCTCTTTTTGATAGTCCTTTCTGGAGTTCCGCCTATGCAACGCACCGTCCATTTTCTGCCCGACAATATCATCATTGAGGCCACGGCCGGCGAGAATCTTCTCGACGTGGCAGCCCGTGGCGGCGTCTACGTGCCAGCTACCTGCGGCGGTGACGGGGTCTGCGGTAAGTGCAAAGTCAAGGTGGTAACTGGCGAGGTTCAGCGAACTCAGCACTCCCTCCTCTCCGAGCAGGAACGTACCGAAGGTTATTCCCTGGCGTGCAAGACCACCATCGTTTCCGACCTGACAGTAGAGATTCCGGCCAAAACCACGGCCACCGGGCGAGATCTGAAACGAAAACCAAAGACCACCAGGGCGATCCCTGCCCGTTCCTTGGATTCCTTGGTCGGCACCTGGGATATTGACCCGCCGGTAGAGAAGCGGTTCCTCACTATTGACCCACCCACCATCGAGGACAATGTCCCGGACTTGCAACGCCTGATGCGGGCGATTAAAAAAGGCTGCTTCGAGTGCGCAGAGCCGACCTACGACCACCCGGCACTGCTGCACGATCTGCCCTTTATCCTCCGCCAGTCCAATTGGCAAGTCACGGTAATCCTCCTCCGGGGCAAGCGTGCGGAAGAGCCGGACCGGATCATCGCCATTGAGCCGGGGAACACCACCAGCAGGTTCTACGGCATGGCGGTAGACATCGGCACCACCACCATCGGCGGGGTCCTCATCGATCTCAACACCGGCAAGGTCATTGCCGAGGCCTCTGCCTATAACGGTCAGATCAGCCACGGCGAGGACGTCATTTCCCGAATCATCTACTCCCAACGGCCTGGAGGCTTAAAATCCCTCCAAGAAAAAGTAGTTGCCTCGATCAACAAGATCATTGCCACTATCTGTGCCAACGCATCGATCATTGCCTCAGACATCACCTACATCATGGCAGCAGGAAACACCATCATGAGTCACCTGCTGCTCGGCTTGAACCCAAAATTCATCCGCGAAGCACCCTATGTACCGATCTGCAACCAGATGCCCCTGACCCGTGCCGCAGCACTCGGCATCGACGCTCACCCATCCATGCGTCTCTTCCTCTATGCCTCGGTGGCCAGTTACGTCGGCGGCGACATCGTCTCAGGGGTCCATGCATGTCAAATGTACAAAAATCCAGCCCTAACCCTATTCATCGATATCGGCACCAACGGTGAAATTGTGGTCGGCAACGACGACTGGATGATCTGCGCCGCCTGCTCTGCCGGTCCCGCCTTTGAAGGAGGGGGGATCAAATACGGAATGCGGGCTTCATCCGGGGCCATCGACAATTTCCACATCGACGCTGAAACCCTGGAGCCGATGATCATCACTATCGACCACGTTAAGCCTAAAGGCATCTGCGGCTCCGGCCTGATCAGTATTGTGGCCGAATTGCTCGAAGCAGGGGTTATTGACCAGCAGGGGAAATTCGACCGCAACCGTAAGCACCCACGAATCCGTGAGGGCGCCGATGGCTACGAATTCGTGCTGGCGTGGGCTCAGGATACCATGATGGGCGAGGATCTGATGATCACCGAGGTCGACCTCGACAACCTGATCCGAGCTAAGGGAGCCATGTTCGCCGGCTACGTAACCCTTTTGGAATCTGTTGGCATGACTTTCACCGACCTGGAGCGGGTAGTTCTCGCCGGGAATTTCGGGGCCTATATCGATCTGGAACGGGCCATTTCTATCGGACTGCTGCCGGATATTGACCGGGATAAGTTCTTCTACCTCGGCAATGCCTCACTACTCGGAGCCCAGATCAGCCTGACCGACCATAAACGCTTCCGCGAACGTACCATGGTCAGCAGCCTGATGACCAACATGGAACTTTCCGAGAACCCCCAGTTTATGGACCATTATATGGCCTCCCTGTTCCTGCCCCACACCAACATGGAGATTTTCCCCACAGTCAGTAAACGACTGGCCGAACTCCAGTAGACCCTTAATGGAAATCGAGCCGGACCTCTCCATCTGCACGGTAGCAGGAAAAAACTCTCAAACCCTGCTCCGGCTGTTACGCTCAATAGAGGATACAGCCGACCCAGTCTCCTTCGAGATCGTGGTGGCTGAGATCGAACCAGAGAACGCAACAGGGCTTGCCGATGAGGTTTCAGGACTCCTGGTGATCCATACCAACGGACTCACCAGGATTGCCGCCCTCAATCAGGCAATCCGCCACGCACAGGGGAGATACCTGGCCTTGCTCGACCCGGACGTGGTGATCCTACCCGGATGCCTCAAACAGCTGATCGACTTCATGGATGACACCCCGGACGCCGGCTTGGCCGCACCAAGAATCCTCAACGCATACGGGAAAAACGAACCCTCGGTCAAAAACTTTCCCGGCATCATCACCACCATTTTTGGCTCTTTCGGTAGCAACAACTGCGTAACTCCCACAACAACCTCTGAAGTGGACTGGTCAACCGGCGGATTTCATCTCCTCCGGCGGGAGTGCCTCGCTGATATCGGGCTCTTAGACGAGACTTTATCAGTCTGCGCCGAACTCGACCTCTATCAACAGGCGCGACACCATGGTTGGCACAGCAGCTATGTGGTCGAGGCAGTGACAGTGCACGCCAATCCGACCCGCTATCAAACCCCGTGGTCGCCGGGGATTGGAGAACGACTCCGCTACCTGAAAAAACAGTGGCTGTCATGAGCCTCTGGCTATTTGATTTGACAACACGCGACAATAACGCTATTTTGGCCGCTTAGGTTATCGGTTTACGGTTTACGGTTAACAGATATCAGCCATTTGTAGAAATTACTAACCGCTAACTGACAACCGTAAACCGATAACCTGAGCAGTTACTTTTATTGTGTAATCGTTCACCAGAAGCGTTGAACGTGCGGATTTCACCGGACTGTAAACGTTTACCGGGTGCCCCAGATGCGCGAAAGCGGTCTGCGAAGTGTGCTAGTTGCACATGAGCAGGCCACTGACAAAGTAGATGGGGTGCCCGGTGAACGCTTACTTTATTGTTACAGAATCCAGGGTGTTACAGTTCTGGATGAACATATTTACCTTATTGCAACTGACAAACATGGAGGAAAAAATGGTACAGATCAAACCGATCGCAGAAAGCATCAATATCATGGGAAAACGCAGCGGCACGGCAATGAAAGCTCGTGAAGCCGGTCCGGTTCAGGAAATGGCAAGAGAAGAGGCCCAAGCCGGGGCAGCCTTCTTGGACTTGAACATCGGCCCCGCACGCAAAGACGGGATTGAACTGATGCCATGGATAGTTGAGACCGTACAATCAATTGTTGACACCCCTCTCTGTCTCGACACCACCAACACCGACGCCATGGCTGCCGGCTTCAAGGTGGTCAAAAACAAGACCGGCGCTCTAATGAACTCAATCTCCGCACAACCGGAGCGCATGGAAAAATTGATCCCGGTAGCCGCTGAAGCTGGCTGTAACGTGGTCGCCCTGCTCTGGGGACCGGACGGAATGCCCCGCGACTCCAATGAGCGTGCCGCCATGGCCGTAGACCTGATGATGGCCTTGGCTGAGGCCGGCATCCCCAACGAGAAGATGTTCTTTGACCCGATCGCTACCCCGATCACCTTGGGTGTCGACCAGATCAACTCCGGTCTTGAATTTATGGCCATGGTTCAGGACATCGCACCGGGCGCCAGTTCAACCATTGGTTTATCCAACGTCTCCAACGGCGTATCCGAGCACCTGCGTAAGTACCTCGATCGGACCTACCTGATCATGCTAATGAAGAATGGCCTCCAGACCGCCATTGTCAACTCCTACGACCCTGAACTGATGGCTATTGCCACCGGTCAGCGCCAGAACCTGGTTGACCTGATTTTCGGCATGATCGACGGCAATGACCCTGATCCGACCAAATTGTCTCCGCTCGAACTGGAGCACTACAAGACCTACAACGTTCTGTCCGGTAAATCGGTATTTTCCGAGTCATGGCTAACGCTTTAATATAAAAACAGAAGAGAGAGGTCACTGCTCATGAGCCAGATTGACCGGAACATCAACTTCCGCTGAAATCTTTCTCCTGAAATTCTGACACGTTCGTCATCGTTTGCATTCAATGCCTAAAGGTACTTCTGCCTTTAGGCATTTTCTGCTTGTAAGGAACCCCGCGTAACACTATGGCCGATATCCCGTCACACCACTTCATCTACGGACATCTCAAGGATTTTCTGACCGGGGAATCGCTGGTTGACACCGACGACGAACGCTACCGTCAAAAAATTGCCCGGATTCTACTTGAAGAGCGGGGGTTCCATCGCCATGAGCTTGAACCACGCCTGAAGATCGAAACCCTCTTTGCCAATAATTTCGTAGTCAGCGCTATTGAACTCGTGGCTTCCATCTCCAACAAACGGCTGATGGTGATCCGCTACGGTCCCGGCTCCCTCGTCACCAGAGAGCGTCCAGCCCTGGCCGCAGCCCGGGTTCTCACCCCTGGATACGTCATCCCATTCACAATAGTAACCAACGGTGAGGATGCGGAACTCCTTGACACCTGGACCGGAAAGGTGTTAGCCATCGGCCTCTCAGCGATCCCCTCCCGTGAACAGGCCAAAATCCTCTGTGCAAAAGCACGGTTCGAGCCCTTGCCAGAAGGCCCACAACGTCAGATGGAGCTCCGAATACTCAACGCCTACGACCAGGAAGTCTGCTGCGTCGGCGGCCCCTGCGCCCTGCCCCACGCCCCCGAGGGGTAAAGCTTATACCAGAACTATCTCTCTCCCGAGCCTTAAAGCCGGGTCCTATCCATTATCACGGTGGAGTATGTCATGATCGAAAATACATCAAATTGGACAAAATCGAGCTGGCGGAATTTTCCCGCCCTGCAGCAACCCAACTGGCCAGACCAGCAGAAACTAGCGTCCGCCCTCCATACCATCGAAAAACTCCCACCGCTGGTCTTCGCCGGTGAAATCAGGACACTTAAAGGGATGCTGGCCAAGGCCGCCGCTGGCGAAGCCTTTCTGTTGCAAGGCGGCGACTGCTCCGAAGATTTCGCCAACTGCACCGCCCCCGGCATCCGCGAAAACTTAAAAGTCATCCTGCAGATGGCAGTGGTCCTTTCCTACGCCGGCGCCAAGCCGGTGATTAAAATGGGCCGCATGGCCGGACAGTATGCCAAACCGCGTTCCGCCGACACCGAAAAGGTTAATGGGATCGAGATCCCCAGCTACCGAGGCGATATGGTCAACAGCCCGGAGCCGACACTCGAGGCTCGAATTCCGGACCCGGAACGGATGGTCAAGGGCTATTACCTGGCCGCCGCCACCATGAACATCCTTCGGGCCTTCACCCGCGGAGGCTATGCCGGCCTGCACCGGGTCAACGCCTGGAATAACGAATTCGTCAAGACCTCACCCATGGGGCGCTCCTACGAACGGCTGGCCAAACACATCGACAACGCCTTGAAGTTCATGGAAGTCATCGGCCTTGACACTGACAACCCAATCATCAACGAGGCCAGCTTCTTCACCTCCCACGAGGCCCTGCTCTTAGGCTACGAGGAGTCCCTGACCCGTCAGGACTCAACCACCGGCCTGTGGTACGACTGTAGCGCCCATATGCTGTGGATCGGCGACCGCACCCGGCAACTTGACGGCGCCCACATCGAATTCCTGTCCGGCGTTGGCAACCCGTTGGGGCTCAAGATCGGACCCAAACACGACCTGGACGAACTCAAGCGGATCATCGACAAACTGAACCCCAATAACGAAACTGGACGGCTGACCCTGATTACCCGTTTCGGGGCGTCAAAGGTTGAGCTGTACCTGCCCCAGCTCCTGCGCGAGATGAAGAAGGAAGGGTACAGTCTGGTCTGGAGCTGCGACCCCATGCATGGCAACACCTATACTGCTGAGACCGGACACAAGACCAGAAATTTCAACGAGATACTCCAAGAAATTCAGAGCTTTTTCGAAATGCACTGGGCCGAAGGAACAGTCCCTGGCGGCATCCACTTCGAACTCACCGGAGACAACGTCACCGAATGCACCGGCGGCGGTCGCAATATCCTCGACCACAACCTGGCCGAGAGATACCTCACCAACTGCGACCCACGCTTAAACGCCGAGCAAAGTCTGGAGCTTGCCTTCCAGATCGCAGAGATGCTGAGAAATTAAACTGCCCTGGTTGTCGGTCTGCGGTGGTCAGTTAACGGTTAGTGCTTTCTACAAATAGCTGATAACCGTAAACCGGGAACTGATCACCGTCAACTTCGGTAGTTACAGTTTGTATTTGGTAATTCCGTAACCAACATCTCGGCCAGAGTCATCTTAATCCGGGGCAAAGAACGACCACGAAGAAACTCTTGTTCAAGACCGACCATTGTTTTAAAGAATCGAGTACGGTCCATAGTGGTGACATTGGTCAGATCTTTAGTGAGTTCCTGACAGCGGAAGCACCCAGGGAACTGATGTTGCTGGCCATTGGGACTGGTCATACTGGCAGGGACCCCGTGCAGTCGGCAGATCATCAGCCGCTGATGATAGAGCCCGCACAGGCCGTCGTCATTGATCGGACACATGACTTGGGGCCGTTCTCCTTTGATCAGGGCCTTCTGATAGCTGGCAATCGCGGACCTGGACCTGCGCTGGTATTCCGCTTGACGATCGGCAGGCAGGGCATCAAACCCCTGCCGGAGGTAGGCCCACTCGATATAGGTGTGGTGCTGAAAATAGCTATCACAGCAGTTGTCCGGACACCCCTTGCAGGAAAAATCAAGGAGCGTCGAGACTTGGGAATAGGCCTGTTCCATCTCCGCGTAAAGAGTGGCAAGTCGGGGCATAATTTCCATAACTGATAAAACCTCACATATAAATTTAGTGGTAAACGGATGAACGGTAAGACCTCGGAACTCGAAAGCGCTGAGCGAATAAAATCGCTCAAGAACATCACCACTGTGGTGTATGCCCTGCAGGCGGCCTCTTTTCTGTTTGGTGTCACTGCGCTGGTGGCAATCATCATTAACTATGTCAAAAAAGACGACATTGCCGGAACCTGGCTCGAATCACATTTCCGTTGGCAGATCCGAACCTTCTGGTTCGGGCTGATCTGGGGCAGTCTCGGAGTGCTTACGTTACTGGTCATCATCGGCTATCCCATCCTGATCGCCGACGGGGTCTGGATTATCTACCGAATCGTCAAAGGCTGGCTGTACCTGATCGACGGCAAGCCGATGTATAATCCATCATCTGTGCGTTGTTACCCCAAGTGAGCTTTGTTGTCCAAACTTTTTATACACACACCATCCCTGGATAGAATGCTATGACCACGATCCCCTGTTTCAAGGCCTACGATATCCGAGGCCGGGTTCCGGACCAACTGAACGAAGATCTTGCCTATTGGATCGGTCAGGCCTATGCCACGCGCTTCGCCCCCAAGACCATGGCTGTGGGCCATGACATACGCCTCTCCGGCCCAGCTTTAACCGAGGCCCTGGCCGATGGGCTGATGACCGCCGGTGTCGATGTAGTCGATATCGGTCAGTGCGGCACCGAAGAAATCTACTTCGCTGCCGCTCATCTCGACGTTGACGGCGGCATCATTGTCACCGCCAGCCACAACCCGGCCGAGTATAACGGCATGAAGCTGGTGCGTCAGGGGGCACGACCGGTCAGCGGCGATTCCGGGCTAAGAGACATTGAACAACTAGCCGCGGCGAAAGAACCTGTTCGCGCCAAGATCAGAGGCCAGCGCCGGGAGATGAACTCTCGACCGGCCTATATCGAGCACCTGCTGAGCTACATTAATCCTGCCATCCTCAAACCCTTGACACTTGTTGTCAACGCTGGCAACGGCTGTGCCGGACCGGTGATTGATGCCCTGGAATCAAGACTCCCCTTTCGCTTCATCAAAGTGCATCATCAGCCTGACGGTCACTTCCCCAACGGAGTACCCAACCCCCTGCTCCCAGAGAACCGGGATGAGACCACCAGCGCAGTTCGAGAACACAAAGCTGATCTCGGCATCGCCTGGGACGGGGACTTTGACCGCTGCTTCCTCTTCGACGAGCAGGGCAACTTCGTGGAAGGGTATTACATGGTCGGTCTCCTGGCCCAAGCCATGCTCACCAGGACGCCGGGCGCCAAGATCATCCACGATCCACGACTAACCTGGAACACAGTAGAGCTGGTGAGTCAGGCTGGGGGAATCCCAGTGATGAGCAAGACCGGCCACGCCTTTATCAAGGAGCGGATGAGGGCAGAGGACGCAGCCTACGGCGGCGAAATGAGCGCACACCACTATTTTAAAGACTTTGCCTACTGCGATTCAGGCATGATCCCCTGGCTCCTGGTGACCCAGATCCTCTCCCATACAGGCAAGCCTCTATCTGCCCTGGTAGCAGACCGAATGGCGGCCTTCCCGGTGTCCGGTGAAATCAACTCTACGGTTGACAATCCAGCTGCGGTTATCGCTCGCGTGAAAGATCGGTTCGCGCAGGGAGGCGCCTTGGACTATACTGATGGATTAAGCGTAGAATTCACCGACTACCGTTTTAACTTACGGATGTCGAACACCGAGCCGGTGATCCGCTTAAACGTTGAAAGCCGGGGCAACTGGCAGTTGATGGAGGAGAAGACGGCAGCAATCTTGGCAGAGATTCGACAATAGAGATTCCAAGATTCTAATCTTGATAATCTCGCAAAAAATCACGGGATGGCTAAGCAAAAGGGCCGATATACAGGTAAGCGATCGAAGAGAGACTCCGAGGCGCAGGTTTTTTTTGTGAATGAGGCCACACATGATGGTGTGCCGAATGAGCAAAAATATGCTGCAACGCAGTAGATCGGACTTTTTGCGCCGCCATCAATCTTGATCAGCAGCAAAGAATCCCCCTATATAAGGGTGACAACAATCAATAGGCAACACGAGGCAAACTGCCATGCCCCCCCTGGTCGCAGATATCTTCCACTCTCTGAAGGAACTTTGCTTCCCGGCGGTCTGCCTCATCTGCCGGACAGGACTCCCCGCCTTCACCGAGATTCATCTCTGCCCAGACTGTTTGAAAAAAATTACGCTAATTCAACCACCGCTCTGCCTTTGCTGCGGGGTGGAGTTCACAGCATACGGTGACAACCATCTGTGCGGCGCCTGCCTGACCAAACCACCACATTTCAGTCGGGCACGGGCAATTTTCCGTTACGACGATGCCAGTTCCACCCTGATCCATGGCTTTAAATACGGCGGTCGGACCGTGGGAGGGCAGAGCTTCCGCGCCCTGTCAATCTACGCCAAAACAATGACAGATCTGGACACTCCAGAACTGATTGTCCCGGTGCCGTTACACCCTCGCCGACTTAAAGAACGGGGCTTTAATCAAGCATTAGTCCTGGCGCACATTCTCTTCCCAGATCAGAAAAAGGCTATCTTCGCAGACCTCTTGACACGAACACGCTGGACGGAACCTCAAGTCGCCTTGAGTGGTCATGAGCGCCGACAGAATCTGGGCGGGGCTTTTTCCATAAAACAGGCTAACCTTATTGACGGTCGCCGGATCTTATTGGTGGATGATGTTTTAACCACTGGAACAACACTCAATGAGTGTGCTAAGATGCTTAAGATCCATGGTGCGATCCAAGTCGAAGCCGTAACTCTGGCCCGGGTTGGCTACTGAAAGTGGATTAAGTAAAAATTGATGGCGTCGCAAAAAGTCCGATCTACTGCGTCCCCGTCCAACACCAGTGGGGATTGAACTGAATTGCGTGGCGGTTTTGCTCGTTCGGCATACCATATGTATGGCCTCACACACAGGTAAGCGAACGGAGTGAGACTCCGAAACACACCCCGCGCCTCGGAGTCTCTCTTCGATCGCTTACCTGTATATCGCACCTTT